>NZ_CP092480.1:637500-937500 GCF_022429645.1 Lutibacter sp. A80 | reverse complement strand
GCCAAATAAAGAAATTAGGAAACACAAACAGTTCTATCCAGCCTGTCAAGGAAAATGCAAACCTATTTTGTCACATATGCTAGAAGGAATTGAGATGGATACAAATCCTATGTTGCAAAATCCTGCAATTGGTAAAGAACTCGAAATTATTTTTGAAGATAAAGATTTGATTGTGGTTTATAAACCAGCAGATTTTTTATCGGTTCCAGGAATTCATATTCAAGATTCTGTATTTACACGGATAAAACAACAAGTAAAACAAATTTCAGGACCAATTATTGTACATCGGTTAGATATGTCTACTTCTGGTTTGTTAGTTTTAGCCAAGAACAAAAAAATACATAAATCTCTACAAAGTCAGTTTATTAATAAAACAGTAAAAAAAAGATATACAGCATTATTAGATGGTATTGTAATGGATAAATCTGGGACTATAAATTTACCTCTTAGGGTTGATTTAGATGATAGGCCTAGGCAATTAGTATGTTTTGAATTTGGGAAGCCTTCAGAAACAAAATGGGAAATTATTGAACAAAAAAACGGAAAGACTAAAGTGCATTTTTATCCAATTTCTGGACGAACTCATCAATTAAGGGTTCATGCCTCTCATAAACTGGGTTTAAATATTCCTATTGTTGGAGATGATTTGTATGGAAGAAAATCTGATAGATTGTATTTGCATGCTGATACACTAGAATTTATACATCCTACAACAAAACAAAAATTGATTTTTTATAAAAAAGCCGACTTTTAATACACTTGTATTTTTATTTAGGACTACTAGACGTAGATAATTTTATAATAGAATTACTATAAAAATAGATTTGCTAGAATAGAATGATTCTAAAATATAAAAACACTAATTTTAGATATTAGATTTTTTGAGATTAAAAACTGCAAAATTTTCTAAACCGAATGTTCTAGACCTAATAAAATTCTAAAATTTGAATATAAAATATAAACTGTTTGGGTTATTTTTTAAACAAAATAGCAAGTTAGAATGCCATAATGTACTTTTAACAACCAATACTTACTATAAAAATCTTTCGAAAGAAAATAAAAAAAATTTTAGAATTAGAACGCTAATATTTCTCGAGACAACTAATTTTAATTCTGATCCTGAATTTCATTTAGATAAGAGTATGAAAATAATTATTTCAAGTGCTTTTGTACAGATTACATTTGGATTAAAAATTAACACACTTAATATATTTAATAATATTTTTATTACTCCAAGATCATATTCTTATAAAAACAATACGGCTATTTTTGATGGAGATGTAAATTTATATACCAAAAAAATTAATATGTCATGGCCAGCCATAGAAAATGGATTTAAAATTCCTGATGACGCAATAAATTTATCGATTCATGAATTTGGTCATTGTTTAATTTTTGAAAATACTAAAAGATCGTATTTATCTAAAATTTTTAAAGAAAAGAGTTTTAATCAATGGAAAAAGCAGGCAGAATATAAGTTTCAAAAAATTAAATTAAATAAAAATAAAGTTTTAAGAGATTATGCAGGAACAAATCTTATGGAGCTTTTTTCAGTTTCACTTGAAACTTTTTTTGAAAAACCAGAGTTTTTTGAAAAAAATGAACCTATTTTATATTTAAGTATGGTCAAGTTATTTAAACAAGACCCAAGAAATAAATTAAACCCAATTATTAAGTAATTAAACGATTATAAAATTGTATTCTAAATAAGAATATGCATAAAATTAAAATTTATATTAAAAAATAGAACAGATGAATTTATTAGGACTACTTGGATCTTGGCCAGTTGGATTATTTTTGATGACACTAATATTAACCATTTTAGCTTTAATTGAAATATTAAAAAGTGATTTTAAAGATAATGACAAAATTATATGGATTGTTGTTGTATTATTTTTCAATTTTATTGGAGCCATATTGTACTTTGTAATTGGTAGAAAACAGCGATTGATAAAATAAGATTCAAAATTTTTTAGTTTTTCAATGTTGTTAATTTTATATTTATAATAAAAATATTTTGAGCTAATTAAACCTTATTCAGTTATTTAAGTCTAAAATTTAAATAGAATTAAAACATGAGTAAATATAATTTATACGTTCTTATTATAGTATGTTTAATTTCGTGTAATTCAAATGATAATAATTTTACCAGCGAAAATTTAGAGAGTACTCCAGTTATTAATAAGCCCAAAGGTGTCTACACAAGTTCTTTTGGAAATGAAGCAGCATTAGATAATAATCAAGTTAATGGGGCATTAATTCGCGTAACTTGGAAAGATATAGAACCATATGAAGGTGTTTTTGATTTTTCAAGCATAGAACAATACCGAAATATTATTAAAACAAGAAATTTAAAGTGGAGTTTGGCTATTATTGCTGGAGGTGATAGCCCAAATTGGTTAATTGATTCTATTGGGGTTGATTATTTTGAAATAACAGGAATTGATTCCACACTAAAAAGAATTCCTAAAATTTGGGATGCCAGCGTTAATGAAAGATTTGCATTACTTGCTGAAGCTCTTTCAAATAATTATGCTGATGATGAAGATTTGACTTTAATTTATGTACCACAAATGACTGTGAATGGAATTGAAGGTCATTTTAATGGTGTTAGTACTAATCAACTTTTAAATGCTGGTTTAACGTCTAATAATTGGGTGAATGCCGTTAAAGAAACAGCTATAATATTTGCAAATGCATTTACAGAAAAGGCTATTGCCGTTGAAGTACACGATATAATGGGAGAGACCGAAATTCCTAATAGAATTATTACAGATTTATGGAATGAACCTTCATTAGAACATCGTGTGGGTGCTGCAATGTGGTGGATTTCGGGAAAAACAACCTATCAGCCTAATTTAGTAAATGCTTTAATAGAATTTCCTGGAGATATTTATGCTCAAGCAATTGGGAGATCAGATCAAACTTCAAGATTTGAAATGATAGTTATACAACTATTTTTGAACAAGCAAAAACATTAGGTGTTAGATATATTGAACTTTGGGAATATGAGTTTGTCAACAATACTTTTCCTCAAGAATTTGAGAGTTTTAATGATTATGCAATTACTAATTTTGATTAAATTACACACCTAAAGTATACAATACGGATAGGATAAAATAATATGAAAAAATATATAACATTACTACTTGCTATAATTTTAATAGCATGTAATTTTAATACATCTAAAGAAAAGGAACAAGTTGAAATTACGACTGCAAATGAGACTGAAAAATTTAAAGAATTAAATTCTGAAGAAATAAATCAATTATTAAAATTAAAGGAGGATGATTTTTCAGCAAAAGATGTAATTAAACTATATTATCCAATTGAAATAAATGAAGGAGAGGGGAATGAAACAATTGAAATATCAGAAAAAACATTAAAAAATGGTAATACCCTTGTAACTTTAATTCATGATAACCTTTTAGATGATTCTATAAAAGCAAAGAAGTATATTTTAGAATTAAAAAATGAAAATAATAGATGGATTGTTATTTCCATAAAAAATAGTTGGAAGTGTAGGGAAGGAAGAGGGCATACTAATTGGGGTATAGAATTGTGTAAATAAATTTTAATGCTTAACCTAGTTTACTAATTTGTTTTAATTTTTGACTATTAATTATTTCTATTTTTCTGTCTGAAACTTTAATAATTTTTTCTTTATTAAATTTTGACAAAGTATTAATAACGCTTTCTTTAGAATAACCAAGCATATTGGCAAGATCTTTTCTAACCATTGGAATTTTAAAAGAATTACTGTTATAAATTTCAGCAAAATCTAACAATAGGATTGATAATGCACCATCAATGTTTTTTTGCGATAAGGTTGTAATTTTATGAAATAAGCTATTTGAAACTCCTGACATATGTTTAATAAGATCTAAAGCAAAATTACCATTAGTTTTAATAAATTTTTCAAATATGGTTTTATTTATGAAACTTACTTTTGTTTTCTCTAAAGCAGTAGCAGTAAAATCAAAATTTTTAAAAGCAAAGCAACAGATAATACCAATAAAAGAGTGCGATTGAACTAAACCAATAGTGTATGGTTTACCATTATTAACAATTTCAAGCTTAACCAGACCATCTACTAAGTACAAGATGTGGTTAACAGCCATACCTCTTTTAATAATTATTTCTCCTGGGTCAAATTCAATATCATTTTTATTTTCTAGAAGTTCGTTTTGTTCTTGTTTTATTAGGCTATTTAAACAAGTTTTTGCGCTTAAAAAATCGAAATTAAACACGGTTTCTTTACTTATAAAATCAGGCATAGTTACAACTATTTAATTCTACATCTAATAGAATGTAAAATTACATCATTCATAACTAAAAATACCTTTTAAACTAACTATTTTATAAGTAGAAATCATAGTATTTTTAAATGAGAGTTATTTAAAGTGGAATATGTTTGTTTTATTGGTTTTAAATTAAAAATGAATTGTTTTTTTAATGTAATATTAATTTTTTAAGAACAGAAAATTAGTTAATATTTTATAACTCTTGATTTGATTTTGTAATATTAATATTTGTATTACAAAAAAGAGGTTATACTAAGAAAAATCTTAATATAACCTCTTTAAATTTTAAAGTTATTTTTTACTTAACAGCCATCAATTCAACATCAAAAATTAATGTTGCATCAGGAGGTATTACTCCACCTGCACCTTGGCTACCGTAAGCTAATTCTGAAGGTATTACTAAACGAGCTTTATCTCCAACGTTTAATAATTGAATTCCTTCATCCCAACCAGGAATAACTTGTCCAACACCAATAGTAAAATCAATAGGTTGTTTACGTTGGTATGAAGAATCAAACACTTGACCATTTAATAATTGACCTTTATAATGTACAGAAACCATGTTTCCTTTTTCAGCTTTTTTACCGTTACCTTCTTGTAAAATTTTATAACGTAATCCGCTAGGAGTTTCATCGTAACCAGCAGCGATCTTATCCATTTCTGCTTTCATAGCAGCTTTAGCTTCAGCTTCTCTTTTTGCTCTAGATCCTTCAAAAACTCTAAAGGCTTCAACTGCATTAAATTTTTCAGCTGCTTCTCCAACTCTAATAATTTCAAGAGTTTCTATAATATCATTCTGAGCAATACTATCAACAATATCTTGTCCTTCAACAACTTTTCCAAAAACAGTATGCTTGTTATCTAACCAAGGAGTTGCAACATGTGTAATAAAAAACTGACTTCCATTTGAAGCGGGTCCAGAGTTTGCCATAGATAAAATACCTGGAGCATCGTGTTTTAGTTCTGGATGAAATTCATCATCAAAACTATAGCCTGGAGAACCTGTTCCTGTACCTAAAGGGCAACCACCTTGAATCATAAAATCGGCGATAACTCTATGAAATTTTAATCCGTTATAGTAAGGTTTACCTTGTGGTTTTGCATTGTTTTCTAAATTACCCTCTGCTAAGGCAACAAAGTTACCAACAGTACCAGGTGTTTTTTCAAATTCTAAGTTTACTAAAATAGCACCTTTAGAAGTGTTAAATTTTGCGTATAATCCGTTATCCATTTTCTTATTTTTTTAAACGAAGCAAAGATACATACTTTCATTTGAAATAAAAGAATATGAGATCTTATAATTGCGTTAAACTTGGTCTAGAATTTTAAATAACTGTCTGTTCAATAACGTTTCATAAAAAATAGTTGTTATTTTTTATTATTTAAACTGTTATAAATAGGTTTAATTTTAAGGGTAGTTTAATTTATGATTTTTAATTGTATTATATTTTAAACAATAATTAGCTTAGTTTTACAGTTTAAATATTGATTTTCAAATGTTTTTTTATGCAAATACAGTTTAAAATAAGTATAGAATTTTTGGTAATGTTTTTAATAATAGCATTTATTTCTTGTACTTCAGATAAGAATAATTCAGAAGAAGTTATTATTGAAGAAGAAGAGGAGGAAGTTATTATTGAACCAGAAGAAACTGCTAATATTTTATGGAAGAACTGGTATTTATCGGTACCGATTAATAGAGGTAATGGAAGTGCTACTTCTATTTTTTACGAAACCATTGAAAATGATGATTTAACATCAGAACAATCAAAATTTTTTTATAAAAACTCAGATGGAAGTTATACTATGTATACAAAATTTACGGGTTTTACAACTTCTGGTGGACCTTACGATTTAGATGATGGAAAATATTGTAGAACAGAATTGCGTGAATTTTGGAGAGGAAATCAGACAACTTCAGATAATTGGTCAATGTCAACAGGAACTCATATTCTAGAATCTACTATTCAAGTAGTTTATTGTGAAGGAACTGGGCAAACATATGTTGCACAAATACATGGAATTGAAACTACAGGGGTAAATGGTTCGCCAGCTACCGTTAAAGTGCAATGGAAAAATGGAGATCTGGTTATTGAATATTATGTAAAACCAGATGATGGTGAAGATTGGACAAGTAAATTTGATGAGAAAATTACCATTGGAAAAGTTGACAATGAAAAATTTACTATAAAAATAAAAATTGAAGAAGGTAAATTGTATTATGCTTTAGTATGTGAAGCAAATAGTATTGCTATTGATTATACTTTTGTGTTTGATTATGTTGAAAATGGTTATTTACACAATAATTATTTTAAAACAGGTAATTATTTTAAATGGAATAAAGATTACGAAGCATCGGCAGAGGTTATTTTACATAAAGTTGTTACTTCTCATTTATAATGTTTTACACTAATAAAAAAGCCTGAATTCTAAATACAGAATTCAGGCTTTTTTTAAACAATTAATTTAAAAATATTAATTATTTAACTCTTTTAAAATTTCTTCAATAGCTTTGTCTAACTGTGGTTGTTTTCCTGTTAAACGATCTTTAAAACTTTCTCCAATATAAATATCTGGACTTACACCTTCAGTTTCTAAATTTTGACCATCTAGCGTATAACAACCCCAAGAAGGTAATCTGTATGACGATCCGTCTACCAAGCGTTTTCCAGAAGTAAAGATAATCCATCTGTAAGTTTCTGTTCCAATAATTTTACCTAAACCAAGTTCTTTAAATCCGGCAGCAGTCATTTCAGCATCAGATAAAGATTGTTCGTTTATTAATAAAACAATTGGTTTGTCCGAATACCCAAAGTTAGATTGTTTTGCTAATTTTCCTTCTCTATATTTCCAGTTTAAATATGTTTTCTGACTTAAAAAACGAAGTACTTCATCGTGTACATTTCCACCTGTATTGTAACGTAAATCTAATATTAATGCATCTTTATTAGCTTCAGTACTAGAAACTAAATCTTCTTTAAATTTTTGTAGTTCTCCACCAGTCATATTTTTCATATGTACATAAGCAATACGATTATTGGATTTAGTATCTACATACTCTTGGTTTTTATCTTGCCATTCATCATAAATTAAGTCTCTAATATTTCCACTTGATGTAGGGTGTATGTTTACATCAAATTCAGAATTATTTCTTTCAAAAGTTAATGTTAATTCATTTAAAGCTGCAGGCACACTAAAGTAACGTTCTCTATTTGTAGATGTATCTACTTTTTCTCCATTTACAGCAACAAGTACATCTCCTTTTCTAAGGTTTTTTCCTGTAATATCTGAAGGGCTTTCAGTTACAATATCACTTATTTTATAAGGGTTATTGTTGTCAAAAACAATACCTGTAGCTATAGATTTTGTTCCGTAAAAAGTAGCTTCTTCTTTTCCGTTAGAATTAAAACCAAAGTGAGAGGTGTTTAATTCACCTAACATATCATTAAAAATAAGTCGTAATTGAGATCTATTTGAAATATATGGTAGATACTCAGCATATTGATCTCTTAGTTTTTGCCAATCTTGTCCATGAAAAGTTTCGTTGTAAAAATTTTCTTCCATACCAGCCCAAGCTTCATAATACATTTGATTAAACTCTTTAGATAGTGATAATTCAAATTTTGAGTCTACTGCAATTACTTTTAATTTATTTCCAGTAATATCTAATTTGTTAATATTTCCACCAACTAAAATATAAGCATTCTTTTTAGCTTGTACTAATTGGTAATTTCTAATTGGTTTATCACTAATTTTAACCGTTTTATTAGTTTCAAAAGGTTCTATTGTAGTTTTCCAAAGTTGAGCTTTACCTTCGCTATGGTTAGAAATATATAAAATATGTGTTTTTTTATCTTTTGTTATGATTGAAGGGTTTTGTTGTTGTCCAAAATTAGGGCTAATTTGTGTTAAGCGATCCATCAATCCTTTTTTGTTAATAGTTACTTTTACTTCTTCCTTTTTAGGTTTTTCTTTAGTTTTAGAATCTTTTTTATCTTCCTTTTTAGGTTCTTCTTTAAATAGTTTAGAAACTTCTTCAAGCTTAAAAGGCGCCTCAAATTTATCTAGAGCCATTCGATAAATTTTAGAATTAGAAGTTCCAAACGGATAGCTTGGTTGTATTCTATCTGATGAAAAGTATACATATTTACCATCTGGAGACCAAATTGGTTGAGATTCAGAAACTTTTGTATTTGTTAAGTTATCAATTGTTTTAGAAGTAATATTATAGGTAAAAACATCTGTTTCAAAATCTCTGTAGGCATTGTAAATTATATAATTATCGTCTGGAGAAAAATAAGGGTTTGAATTGTTAAAGGCCCAGAGTTCATCATTTACAATAACTTCACTTTTAAAAGTAGCTAAGTCAAGCAAGCAAATTTCGTTTCTACCACTTAAATATACTCCTTTTGAAAGATCGCTATTGAATGAAATTTGACGGTTGTTTTTAGCAACTTTAGTAAGTTGTTTTTCTTCTGAATTTTCTTTAGCATCAATTGTAAACCAGTTGTAATATCCTTTGTAGGATTGTGAATATAATAAAGTTTTATTGTTTTTTAACCATTTTACCTCTTGTACAGCTTCGTTTGGATTTGTATTAATTTCTCTTATAAATTTTCCTTCAATATCTGAAATAAATAGTTTACCTCTAGATATAAATGCCATTTTTTTCTCATCTGGAGAAATATCGAAATTGCTAATTTTTCCTTTTATACTGTATGATTGCTCTTTTTCTAAGGTATTATTTTTTATGCTATTTATAGTTGGTTTAGAAGTTTTTCCTGTTGCTACATCATATACATAAATTTGATAATCTTTTCTAAAAACAATTTTTTCCCCATTAGCACTTACCTTTGGCCACATAATGGAAGTTTTAAAAGTAGTTAATTGTTTTTTTTCTCCATTTTGAAGTGTATATAAATTGTATTCTCCATTAGCTTCATCAGATTTAAAGTATAAATTACCATTTTTATCAAATGTAGCTCCAAAATCTTTACCTCTATATGTTGTGTGTTTTTTAAATTCTTTTGTTTTTGTATTGTACGATTTTATATCTGGATTGTAATCTCCTTTATAGCGTTTTCTATGAGCAAAACGTCCACTTTCCCAACTTTCATTAAAATAAACTTCATCATTTACAGGGTTTTCAACTAGATTATGAACTGTGTTAAAATAATGTTCAAAAATTCTTTTAGGTGTTCCACCATTAATATCAATGCTGTAGGTTGTAATATTGTTATATCTGTTAGAGGTAAAGTATATTTTTGAATTATCCCAACTCCAAGAGCTTACTTTATCATTACTATCATTAAAAGTTAGTTGCGTAATAGCTCCACCATTAATTGGCATTATATAAACATCATTATTTCCAAATTGATTACTAGTAAATGCAACCCATTTTCCATCAGGTGAAACACTAGCATCTGTTTCATTACCTTGCATTGCCGTTAATCTTAGAGCAGTTCCACCTTCTATAGCAACTTTCCATAAATCACTATCATAACTATAAATAATAAATTTAGCATCGGGTGTTAATGTAGGGTGTTCGGTAAAATAGGTTTCTTCTGATTGTGAATAACTTATAAAAGTTATAAATAATAGCAATAAGGATAGGTTTGCTTTTAAAAGTTGCATAATAAATTTTTTAGTTAATAAATAATTGTAATAATTTTTAATGATATTAGTTTGCTTATAATAAAAACTCCGCTAAGTAATTAAAAACTTGGCGGAGTTATAATATTTAATAATCCGTTTAGAAAAATGATTACTTATTTTCTTGTAGGAATATTTTCTAAAATTGTAAGTAAAAATTTCCAGAATTTTTGACTTGATTTAATATTTGCTTTTTCATCTGGTGAGTGTGCTCCTTGAATTGTAGGTCCAAAAGAAATCATATCCATTTCTGGGTAATTAGTACCTAAAATACCACATTCTAAACCAGCATGGCAGGCAACTACATTTGCTTTACTATTAAATAGTTTTTCGTAATTTTCAGTTAAAATATTTAATATTTCAGAATCAACATTTGGTTTCCATCCAGGGTACGATCCAGAAAGGCTTACGTCGTAACCTGCTAATTCAAATGGTGCTTTTATTGTATTCGCTAAATCTATTTTAGAAGTTTCTACAGAAGATCTTGTTAAGCAAAGTACCTGAATAAGTTCATGTTTTACAATAACACGTGCAATGTTGTTAGAAGTTTCAACTAAGTCTTCCATATCATTACTCATTCTATAAACACCATTATGTGCAGCATATAAGGTTTTTATTAGAGTAGTTTGACTAATAGCAGTCATTACTTTTTTAGGTAAATCAGTTTTTTCAGCTACAATTTCTAAATTTGGATCAACAGTTTTTAATTCTCTTTTTATGTCTTTAGAAATTCTTTTTAAAGTTTTTAAGAAAATATCTTTTTGTGAATTGTAAACTGCAATAATTGCAAAACTTTCTCTTGGAATTGCATTTCGTAAACTACCACCATTAATTTCAGAAATACGGATATAATCTTGTACAGAGTTTAATACACGATTCATTATTTTATTTGCATTCCCTAAACCTTTGTGAATATCCATTCCAGAATGTCCACCATTTAATCCTGTAATTGAAATAGTATAACCAACACTATTAGTTGGTGTACTTACTTCATTATAAGAGTTTTCTATAGAGATGTCAACACCACCAGCACAACCTATGTCAATTTCATCATCTTCTTCTGTATCAAGATTTAATAAAATTTCACCTTCTAAATATCCAGCTTGTAACCCCATAGCACCTGTCATACCAGTTTCTTCATCAATAGTAAATAATGCTTCAATTGCAGGGTGTTTAATATCTTTAGAAGCTAAAACACTCATTATAGCTGCAACACCTAAACCATTATCAGCTCCTAAAGTTGTACCTTCAGCAGTAACCCAATCTCCTTCAATTTTCATTTTAATACCTTCAGTATCGAAATTAAAAACAGTATCTGCATTTTTTTGGTGAACCATATCTAAATGCGATTGCATTACTATGGTTTTACGGTTTTCCATACCTTTTGAGGCAGGTTTTTTTATTATTACATTCCCAACAGGGTCAACAACAGTTTTAAGGTTTAAATTATTTCCAAAATCAACCATAAATTGTATAACGCGCTCCTCTTTTTTTGAACCTCTTGGAACAGCATTTAAATCTGCAAAATTATTCCAAAGCTCTTTAGGCTCTAATATTCTAATATCATTATTCATAATCAAAATTTATTAATAGGTTTTATTTTATAATTTCTATAATTGTTTCGTTTAATGGTTTACGAACTTTTTTCATACCTCCCATAAGGTCATCATCAGATCTAAAGCCTACTGGAAGCATTAAAACAGATTTTAAATGTTGTTCATTTAAATTTAAAAGTTCGTCAATTTTTTCAGGTATAAATCCTTCCATTGGACATGCATCAATTTTTTCTACAGCACAAACAGTAAGTAAATTACCTAAAATAATATACGCTTGTTGTTTGGCAGAAAGTTGTTTTTCTTCAATAGATTTATTTTGATACATATCAATTAATTGTTTTCTGAAGCCAGCAATAACGGATTCATCAACATTTCTAATTTTTTTTTCTAAATCAAAATAGCTGTTAATATATTCTGTAGTTATATCGTTTTCAATACATAAAATAAGTACATGTGAAGCATCAGCAACCTGACGTTGGTAATATGAATGTGCAACAAGTTTTTCTTGCAATTCTTTATCGGAAATTACAATCATTTTTACAGGCTGAAGTCCAAAAGAAGTTGCAGTTAAATTAAAGGCTTTCTTTAAAGTGTTAATTTGTTGATTTGATAGTTTTTTAGAAGGATTGAACTTTTTTGTTGCGTATCTCCATTCTAAACTATTAATAATATTCATTTTCAATAATTTTAGTTACACAAATTTACTTTAAAAATCTTTAAAAGTAAGTAAACGACAGCTCCTATTTTCATAACTAAAAGTTAATTTTTAAATTTAGAGAGTAAATTATTGTTATGAACGAAAACTTATTACATTTTATATGGAAGCTTAAATTGTTTTCATTAAATAATTTAGAGACAACTAATGGAGAAAAAATTCATATTATTTCAAATGGAATTCATAATTTAAACACAGGTCCAGATTTTTTAAATGCTAAAATTGAAATAGCAAATCAGGTTTGGGCTGGTAATGTAGAAATTCATATAAATTCTTCGGATTGGTATAGGCACAAACACGAAATTGATGAAAATTATGATGCCGTTATATTACATGTTGTTTGGGAACATGATGTAGAAATTTTTAGAAAAAACAATGCCAAAATCTCAACATTAGAATTAAAACAATACATTTCAAAAGAGTTTTTGAATAATTATAGCCAACTTTTTAGTAAAAATAAAAAGTGGATAAATTGTGAAAATGACATACAATTGGCAAATACCTTTATTTTAGATAATTGGTTAGAACGTTTATATTTTGAAAGATTAGAGCAAAAATCAACATTAATCAATCAAATTTTAGTATCTAATAATAACAACTGGGAAGCCACGTTGTTTTGTATGTTGGCAAAAAGTTTTGGGTTAAAAGTTAATGGAGAAGCCTTTTTAAATTTTGCAAACTCGCTAGATTTTTCAATTGTTAGAAAAGTTGCAAGTAATAAAGTACAATTAGAAGCTTTATTTTTTGGGCAAGCAGGTTTACTTTCAAGTACATATGAATCACTTTATTTTGAAAAATTAAAAAGCGAATATGATTACCTTAAAGTAAAATTTAATTTAAAACCGATTTCAAACGGTCAAGTACAATTTTTTAGATTGCGTCCAAATAATTTTCCAACAATTAGACTGTCGCAATTGGCATTTTTATACAGTAAATATCAAAACTTGTTTTCAAAAATAATTGAAATAAATACGTTAGAGTTGTTTTACAAATTATTTGAAATTTCAACATTACCATTTTGGGAAACCCATTATACTTTTGAAAAAGAGTCTAAAAAAAGTACTAAAAAACTTACTAAATCATTTATAGATTTAATTTTAATAAATACTATAATTCCTTTAAAATTTGTACATTTAAAAAGCTTAGGTAAAACTGATTTTAGTGTATTACTTACCGTTTTAGAACAAATTAAGCCAGAAAAAAATATAATTATTTCTAAGTTTAATAACTTAAAAATTAAAAGTCCAAATGCTTTTAAAACTCAGGCATTATTACAGTTGAAAAACGAATATTGCAGCAAACAACTGTGTTTGCAATGTGCAATTGGTAAAACAATTTTGAATAAAAGTTAATTTTCTGTAAAACGTATCTCTTTTATTTTCAATTATAAAGCGCTAAACTAATTATAAATATCAGTTGTCATAATAATCTTTAACCCAGGCAATTATTTGGTTTTCAGTTAAAATATCTGAATTGTGTACACCTAAAAGTTTACGAGAAAATTGCATATTATTTCTTATTTCTTTTTCTAATAACTTTTTCATTTTTGCAGGACCAAAAATTACAAGAGCATCACAGTTTTCAATTTCTTTAAATAGCTCTTTAAAAAACAGATTTATTTGTTCATTTTTTTTGTTTTCTCTGTTTTTCTCATAGGTAATATATTGCCCTCCAAACCGTCCAAATTTTTTAGATTCACCTGGAACACGAACTCTAGTTTCTATGTTAGATGCTATTTTTTTAATGAAATGTTCATTATTTTTAGATAGTCTAATAATTGTAGCTTGTTTTGTGTCTATCCAAATTCCAATGTTTTTTTTCATAATCTACGTTTTAGTAATTAAACAGTTAGGGTAGAAGAAAGGTGGTTGAATTCGAGATTAAAGTTACAAAATAAATAATTTATTAACTACAAAAGCACATAAAAAAAAGCTACAACTTTTGTTGTAACTTTTTAGCATTAATTAGATTGATTGAATTACTATTGTTTAAAAACAATATTTATTTTCAGAAATAACTTTTTCAGCTATTACTTTTCTTAGTTTAATAGGGTTTGGGGTGTTTGTATATTTAGTAAAACGCTTTAATCCCATTAGCATCATACGTTGTTCATCTCCTTCAGAAAAGTAAAGTATTGCTTCTTTTCCCATGTTTGAAGTTTTTTCAATTGCATTGTATAAATTTAATTTTGCCATAGCAATTTGGCATTCGGCAGCTTTTTCTGAAGAAGTTTTAGCTATTTTTTCAGCTTTTAAAACTGCAGATTCAGCCATATAAATTTCTATAAGAACTTCTGCAGCTGCTAAAATTAATTGTTGATGACTTTCTAATTCCATTCCATACTTTTGAACAGCTTGTCCTGAAATCATTAAAAATGCATTTTTTAATTTTGCAATCATAGCTTTTTCTTCTGAAAGTAATTCAGAAAAATCTGGAGTTTCAAAAGAAGGAATTCCCATAAGGCTATTACCAACTTCCATTGCTGGAGTTAATAAATCAATTTCTCCTTTCATTGCTTTTTTAAGTAACATACCAACAGTTAAAAGTCTGTTTATTTCGTTAGTACCTTCGTATATTCTGGTTATTCTAGCATCTCTCCAAGCACTTTCCATAGGTGTATCTTTAGAGAATCCCATACCTCCAAAAATTTGAATACCTTCATCTGAAACAAATTGAGAAACTTCCGATCCAAAAACTTTAATTATTGCACATTCTATAGCATATTCTTGAAAAGCAGCTAACTCTGCATCTTGATGCGATTTACCAGCAGCTAAACCATCATCAATCATATTCTGAATATCTTTTGCTGCTCTATAATTTGCTGCATCTAACGTAAATGTTTTGGCGCTCATTTCAGCATATTTCTTTTGAATAGCACCAAAATTAGAGATAGCAGTTTTAAATTGCTTACGTTCGTTTCCGTATTTAACAGATTCTGTAATAATTCTTCTACTGGCATCTAAACAAGCTGCTCCTAATTTAATACGACCAACGTTTAAAGAATTTAAAGCAATTTTAAAACCTTTGCCTCTTTCAGAAAGCATATTTTCAACAGGAATTAATGTGTCGTTAAAAAATACTTGTCGAGTAGAAGAGGAGGTAATACCTAGTTTATGTTCTTCTTCACCTAATGTAACTCCATTAGGATTTTCTTTATCAAACTCCATGATAAAAGCAGTAATGTTTTTATCATCTTCTATACGGGCAAATACAATAAAAATTTCAGCAAAACCTGCATTTGAAATCCACATTTTTTGACCGTTAATTTTATAATGTGTTCCATCAGCAGTTAATTCGGCAGTTGTTTTACCAGAATTAGCATCACTACCAGCACCAGGTTCAGTTAAACAATAGGCTCCAAATTTTTCTCCTGAAGTTAAAAGAGGTAAATATTTATTTTTTTGTGCTTCGGTTCCGTATAAGAAAATTGGCATTGTTCCAATACCAGTATGTGCTCCAAAAGCTGTTCCTAAAGATCCAGTTGCTGAAGAAATATAATCTGTAACTAACATTGTTGAAACAAATCCCATTCCAATTCCACCGTATTGTTCTGGAATTGCTACACCTAAAAAGCCCATTTCACCAGCTTTACGCATTACTTCTTCTGTAAGTGCGTAATCTTTATTTTCAAAACGTTCTTTATGAGGCCAAACTTCACGGTCTATAAATTCTATAACCGCTTCTTTCATCATTTTTTGTTCTTCATTAAATTCTTCTGAAATAAAAATGTCTTCAGCCTTAATTTCTTTGATTAGGAATTCTCCTCCTTTTATTGTTGCCATAATTTTTTTGATTTTTAGAAAATAGATTTAAGAAAAAAACTTTAGGTTATTTTGGTTTCAAGCAATTTTGAAAGCCTATTCTTATTCTTTGAAATTCTTCTAAATTATCTTCTATATTAGTTAATATTGGTTTAGTTATGTATATATGTGTTTTGTTACACCTTATTGGATTCCCTGTTTGGTTAAGAGTCCATAAATTGTCAAGAAATAAGAAAAGAAGTCCTAATTTCTTTTCTTTAATAGTTGTTTATTTTAATAATTCGTAAACACCAGCAGCACCTTGTCCTGTACCAACGCACATGGTTACTATACCGTATTTGTTTTTGCGTCTACGCATTTCATTAAATAATTGTACTGAAAGTTTTGCTCCAGTACAGCCAAGTGGATGTCCTAAAGCAATAGCTCCACCGTTAACATTTACAATATCTTGGTTAATGTTTAATTCTCGCATAACAGCTAAAGATTGTGATGCAAAAGCTTCATTTAATTCAATTAATTCAATATCGTTAAGTGTAAGGTTTGCTTGTTTTAATGCTTTTGGAATTGCTTTAAGCGGTCCCATTCCCATAATACGAGGCTCAACACCTACAGCAGCGTAAGAAATCATACGTGCTATTGGTTCAATGTTTAATTCTTTCACCATTTCTTCACTCATCACTAATAAAAATGCAGCTCCATCGCTCATTTGAGATGAGTTACCAGCAGTAACACTTCCTCCTTGAGCAAATACAGGTCTTAATTTTGCTAATGCTTCTATTGAAGTTCCTTTTCTAGGTCCTTCATCTGCAGAAATTGTATAGTTTTTTGTTTGTTTTTTTCCGTTTTCGTCTAGAAAAATATTTTCTACAGTAATTGGAACAATATCATCGTTAAACGTTCCATTTTCTTGTGCTTTCAACGCTTTCATATGAGAATTAAACGAAAATTCATCTTGGTCTTCTCTAGAAACTTTAAATTGATTTGCAACAGCCTCAGCTGTTAAACCCATTCCCCAATAATAATCTTCGTTCCCTGCTTTGGCAGTTTTATAATTTGGAACAGGACGATATCCACCCATTGGAATATAACTCATACTTTCAACACCACCGGCAATAATACAATCTGCCATTCCAGATTGAATTTTAGCTGCGGCAATACTAACCGTTTCAAGTCCGGATGCGCAATAACGATTTACGGTCATTCCAGGAACGTCTTCTGTTTTTAATCCCATTAATGAAATTAATCGCCCAATATTTAAGCCTTGTTCAGCTTCGGGCATTGCATTTCCAACAATAACATCGTCAATTCTATGTTTGTCTAATTGTGGAACATCTTTTAATAAATGTTCAATTGTTTCTGCGGCTAATTCGTCAGGTCTTTTAAACCTAAAAACTCCTTTTGGCGCTTTCCCAACTGCTGTTCTATATCCTTGTACTATATATGCTGTTTTCATTTTAATTTAGATGTTAGATTTAAGTATTTAGATTTTAGATATTATCAAGTCTTTTTTGTAATGAATAATTCATTTTTTGAACTTCGGTAATTAAATTTAATACAAGCTGAATTGTTTTTTTTGAAATTAATTCTAGCCAATAGTTAAAGTTAGTTGAGTTTGAAGTTTGTATGAAGAACCATTAGCAACACCCAAAAAATATTTAAATTCTTTATTTGAATTCCTTCCAGCACCTTCAGTAATATTAGAAGGTATTGAAATAGAACTTCTTTTTATTTGAGAAATTAATCCGTATTTTTCATTAGAAGGAAGGTTTGCAACGGCATTGTAAACTAACTTTGTCAGTTTCATTGATTTTTGCCAAATTTTTAAATCTTCAATTTTGTGCATAATTTTTTATCTAATTACTCAATACTGCAATCTCAATACTAATTTTAATTACGTAATGGTTTCCCTGTTTTTAACATATGCTCAATACGTTCTAATGTTTTACGTTCGGTCATTAAACTCATAAAAGCTTCACGTTCAAGATCTAATAGGTATTGTTCTGAAACCATAGTTGTTTCAGATAAATCTCCACCAGCCATAACATAACCTAATTTATTAGCTATTTTTTTGTCGTGTTCAGAAGCATAATGTCCTTTTTCTAAACTATCCGTTCCAACTAAAAACATTCCTAAAGCTTGTTGTCCGTAAACTTGTACTTTTTTAGGAACAGGTTGTGTATAGCCATCTTCAAGCATTTGAATTGCATGACGTTTTGCCGTTGCAATTTGACGGTTTTTATTAACCACAACTAAATCTTTATGTTCTTTTAGGAAACCTAAATCGTAACCTTCGTACGCAGATGTTGCAACTTTAGCCATTGCTACATTTATAAAATAATCGCGTAATTTATTTAGTTTTACATCATCTTTTAAAACTCCTTCAGAAGCTCTTAAAGCCATTTCTTTAGAGCCGGCTCCACCAGGAATAATACCTACACCAAATTCTACTAAACCAATATAAGTTTCAGCAGCTGCAATAACTTTATCGGCGTGCATACTTAATTCGCAACCACCACCAAAAGTGTAGCCGTGTGGTGTAATTAATGTAGGGCACGAAGAGTAGCGTAAACGCATTACGGTATCTTGAAAATATTTAACAGAGAAGTTTAGTTCATCGTATTCTTGTTCAATAGCCATCATAAATACCATAGCTAAATTGGCACCTACTGTAAAATTAGCAGCTTGGTTTCCAAGAATTACAGCGTTGTATTCGGTTTCAGCTAAATCAATTCCTTTATTAATAGCTTGTAAAACTTCACCACCAAGCGTATTCATTTTAGATTGAAATTCTACGTTTAAAACGCCATCTCCTAAATGTTGAATAGAAGCACCTGAATTAGACCAAATGGTTTTAGCTTCTCTAATATTATCAAGAATTATAAAACTATCTTGTCCCGGAATTTTAACTTGTTCTTTTGAAGGAATGTCATAATAATAGTTGGCCCCATCACAAATGGTGTAAAAAGATTTATTTCCGCTAGCAACCATTTCAGTAACCCAAGTTGCAACAGGAATATTTTCAGCTTGCATTAATTCAATTCCTTTTTCTACACCAATGGCATCCCAAATTTGGAACGGTCCGTGTTCCCAACCAAAACCAGCTTTCATAGCATCATCTAGTCTATATAATTCATCTGAAATTTCAGGAATTCTATTTTGAACATAGCCAAACATTGCTGCGAAATTCTTTCTATAAAATTCACCAGCTTTGTCTTTTCCTTTTACCAATACTTTAAAGCGATCAATAACTTTATCAATGGTTTTTGTGAGTTCTAAAGTGGCAAATTTAGCTCTCTTATTTGGGCGATATTCTAAAGTATCTAAATCTAAAGATAGAATTGATTTTTTACCACCTTCAACAACTTTTTTGTAAAAACCTTGTTTGGTTTTACTTCCAAGCCATTTGTTTTCCATCATTGTATTAATAAATGTAGGAAGTTTAAATAGTTCGTGAGCCTCATCGTTTGGACAATTTTCATAAATTCCATTAGCAACATGTACTAAGGTGTCTAAACCGACAACATCAACAGTTCTAAACGTGGCAGATTTTGGGCGGCCAATAACTGGACCGGTTAATTTATCAACTTCTTCAACAGTTAAGCCTAATTCTTTTACTTGATGAAAAAGACTCATAATTCCAAAAATACCAACTCTATTTCCAATAAAGGCAGGAGTATCTTTTGCTAAAACCGAAGTTTTTCCTAAGAATTTCTCTCCATACATCATTAAAAAGTCGGTTACATCTTGTTTACAATTTGGACCAGGAACTACTTCAAATAGTTTTAAATAACGTGGTGGATTAAAAAAGTGTGTTACTGCAAAATGTTGTTGAAAATCTTCACTTCTTCCTTCGTTCATATAACTAATAGGAATTCCAGAAGTGTTTGATGTTATTAAAGTTCCGGGTTTACGATATTTTTCAATTTTTTCAAAAACTGATTTTTTAATATCTAATCGCTCAATTACAACTTCAATAATCCAATCTACATCTTTAATTTTGTGCAAATCGTCTTCTAAATTTCCTGTAGAAATTCTGCTAGCAAATTTCTGATTGTAAATAGGAGAGGGCTTCGATTTTAAGGAAGCCTTTAAGCTGTTATTTACAAGTCTGTTTCTAACAGTTTTGTTTTCAAGTGTTAAGCCTTTTAATTTTTCAGCTTCGGATAATTCACGTGGAATTATATCGAGCAGCAAAACTTCAACACCAATGTTTGCAAAATGACATGCAATACCAGATCCCATAATACCGGAACCTATTACTGCAACTTTTTTAATTGGTCTTTTCATTATTTATGTTTTTTTATTTAGTATGTACATTTTCAAAAATTGCTTTTTCAGCAATTAATTTATTGATGGTTTTAGTTACTTCAAAAAAGTTTTGAATTTTTTCAGGATCAAGTTGGCTTTTTACAGTTTCGTTAAAACGTATAACATATTCTTTAGAAATTTTTCTTTTTTCTAAACCATAACTTGTTAATTTTATTAATACTCCACGACCATCTTCAGGGTTTTTTTCTCTATAAATAGCACCTTTTTCTTCCATGTTTTTTAAAATACGAGATAAGCTTGTAGGTTCCATCCCCATTAAAGGCCCTAAGGAAGTAGAAGGTGTACCATTTACTTTATCTATATTTAATAATACAAATGCCATAGACATAGTACTATCAAATTTTGAAGCTTGTTCGTTATACATTTTTGCCACTGCTTGCCAAGTGGCTCTAAGTACGTGATCTATAGTTTGTTCTTTTTGCATTTACCAAATATATAAAAATTTTACTATGCGTGCATAATAAATAAATAAAATACTGTTAAAAATTATTTGTTTGCTTATTAAAAAAAAAATGAATAAGTTTAAAAAACTAAAAACTTAATATAAAACTATGGCTACTAAAGAATTAATTGGAAAGGTTATTATTCAAGAAAATATTGATACAGTTGATGAAAACAAAATACCAAAAACGTTTGTAATTAATGTTCCCGATCCGTTTAAATCTTATTATAGTAGGTTTACAGATATTAATAAACCAATTTCTATAATTTTTGTAACAAAAGTTCAAAATTCTTTTGAAAAAATATTAAGGACAACTAGAAAAATTAATGATATCTATAATTTAGAGTTAATAGGTGCTAAATGTGAAGTTTCAATAGGTTCGAGAAAATTAAATGGAATACGAGTAAAAGGTATCAATAGATATACGGAAATAGCAACTATACAACAATATTACCATGATGCAGGCTTTGAATTTGCAAAAAGTGAAAAATTTGAAAATACAGATGCATTAATTAGAATTAATAGGTTTTTTAATATTGATGAATTAGAAAAAGGAATATACCAATCTAAAGAAGAGAAAGATGTTTTTTATGTAGAAATACCAGAGCACATATCTTGGGAAGATTTTAGAACATATACTTTTGAAATTAAAAATAATATAACCGATAAAAGTTATGATATTGCAAAAGGTATTTTTTACGTAAATTCGGGTATTACTGAAATGTTACGTGTAGTAAAGCCTAAAGCTACAATAGCATTTTTAAAAGAAATTCAAGATAAATATATAGAGAAAATTAGTTAATTTATTATTAGTATAACTAATTTCCAATAAAATAATTTACTTTCGTTTTTTAAACCAATAATAAAAATAAATGAAACATGTTTTAACGGTTGAAAATGTAAGTAAACGTTATGGAACTTTTACAGCATTAAATAACGTTTCAATTTCTGTACCTAAAGGAAGTGTTTTTGGACTATTAGGTCCAAATGGAGCGGGAAAAACCTCGCTAATTAGAATTATTAATCAAATAACTTTACAAGATAAAGGTAATATATATTTAGATGGTGAACTACTTAAACCTGAGCATGTACAACAGATAGGTTATTTGCCCGAAGAACGAGGTTTATATAAAAGTATGAAGGTTGGTGAGCAAGCTTTATATTTGGCACAACTTAAAGGCTTGTCTAAATCTGATGCCAAAAAGAAACTGAAATATTGGTTTGAAAAGTTTGATATTAGTGATTGGTGGGACAAGAAAATTCAGGAACTTTCTAAAGGTATGGCGCAAAAAGTACAATTTATTGTTACTGTTATGCATACGCCTAAATTATTGATTTTTGATGAACCTTTTAGTGGTTTTGATCCAATAAATGCAAATTTAATAAAAGATGAAATCTTAAAATTACGAGATGAAGGCGCAAGTATTATTTTTTCAACCCATAGAATGGAATCAGTTGAAGAATTATGTGATTATATAGCGCTAATAGATAAGTCTAAGAAAATTTTAGATGGAAAATTAAATACAATTAAAGAAGAATTTAAAACGAATCAGTTTGAAGTCGGCTTGTCTTGTAACGATAAAAATGCAATTTTAAATGAAATAAATTCAACATTTGTTACAACAACTTCAGAAGCAATAGCATTTAATGAAGATCTTCGTTTAACTGTAGATTTAAAAAATACAGAATCTTCAAAAGATTTAATTCAATTCTTAAATAATAAGGCACAAATCACCCATTTTACTGAAATTATTCCAAGTGCTAATGATATATTTTTAAAAGCTGTAGCAAATAATGGATAAATTAAAATTGATAATAAAAAGAGAGTTTTTGGCAAAAGTTAAAAACAAATCGTTTATAGTAATGACTATTTTAAGTCCGCTTTTGATGGTTGCTCTTACCGGATTAATTATATTTTTAAACGTAAAAAATAGTGAAGACGTAAAAACAATAGCATTTGTAGATCAATCTAATTTATTAGAATCTGTATTTACAGATTCAAATTCAACTAAATATGTAGACTTAACAGCTTTAGGTATTGATGAAGCCCGAAAACAAACAGAAGGGAATTATTACGGAGTTTTATATATACCAAAAAATGATAGTTTAAATATACTGGCAAAAGATATTGCATTTTATTCTGAAGATGCGCCAAGTTTGAGTTTGTTGAATGAAATTGAAAATAAATTAGAGAAGAAAATACGTGATTTAAAAATAGAGCAACTTAATTTTGATGTTGAAAAAATAAAAGCAACAGAAACAGATGTTTCAATTACCACCGAAAACTTTTCAGGAGAAAAATCCTCTAAAATAGGTAGTATATTAAGAATGTTTGCAGGTGGTGGATTTGGATATTTAATTTTTATGTTCATTATTATTTATGGTACATCGGTAATGCGTAGTGTAATTGAAGAAAAGACAAGTAGAATTATTGAAGTTATAATTTCATCGGTAAAACCATTTCAGTTAATGTTAGGTAAAATATTAGGAAATGCATTAGCTGGTATTTTACAGTTTATAATTTGGATGATTTCAGCTGGGTTTTTAATGTATATCTTTTCACTCTTTTTTGGACCAGAATCTGCAACAACAGCTACTGCAATTGATCAAATGAACCCTGAAATTACACAGCAATTTCAAGAAACTGTAATGAGTGATATACAAATTGCTTTTATGGAAGTTAGAAATCTACCAATTTTAACAATGTTTTTTTCGTTTATAATATATTTTATTGGAGGTTATTTAATTTACAGTTCTATTTATGCAGCAATTGGAGCTGCAGTAGATAGTGAAACTGATACGCAACAATTTATGATGCCAGTTTTAATGCCTTTAGTTATTGCAATTTATGTTGGTTTTTCTGTAATTGAAAATCCTCATGGGCCAATAGCACTTGCATTTTCATTATTCCCATTAACATCTCCAATAGTTATGTTAATGCGTATTCCTTTTGGTGTACCAATGTGGCAAATTATAACATCTATGGTGCTTTTAATTGGAACATTTATATTAATAGTTTGGTTTGCAGCTAAAATTTATAGAGTAGGAATATTAATGTATGGAAAAAAACCAAGTTATAAAGAATTGTATAAATGGTTGAAATATTAAAATGATATAGTTAATATGTACTAAAGTGTTTTTATATAACTAATAAATAAAAATAAGCAATGGAAAAAATAATAGAGTTGTTAAATTATGAAATTGAACTTACTAACAATATACAAATATCTGTTAAGGCAATTCTATTAGTAACCATCACTTTAATTATAACGTCATTAATTTTAAGATTTTTTAAAAAGATAATTACTGAAAAACTGTCTAATGATGATAAAATAAAATTTGGTTCATTATTTTCTTACAGTAAATGGCTTATTTATGTTGTAATTATTTTAACTACTTTTCATAATATTGGAGTTAATATAACTGCCGTTTTTGCAGCATCAGCAGCGTTATTAGTAGGTGTTGGTTTGGCATTACAGACCTTGTTTCAAGATATTATCTCTGGAATTTTTATTATAATAGATCATTCTGTTCAGGTAGGTGATATTATAGAGTTAGATGGTAAAGTAGGGAGAGTTGAAGAGATTAAGTTAAGAACAACTAGAGCTGTAACTATAGATAATAAAGTACTAATTATTCCAAATCATTTATACTTAACTAATAGCCTGTATAATTGGACAGCAAACGGTAAAGAAACAAGAGAAGACATTTCAATAGGTGTAGCTTACGGTAGTGATATTCAATTAGTGAAAAAATTATTGATTGAGGCTGCCAATTCGCATCCAAGTGTTATTCCAGTACCCGAACCTTTGGTATTATTTATGAATTTTGGAGACAGCTCGCTAGATTTTAAATTAATTTTCACATTAAATAATAGTTTTGAAGGAATAATCCCAAAAAGTGATATTCGTTTTAAAATTGATGCTCTTTTTAGAGAACATAATATTTCAATTCCATTTCCTCAAAGAGATGTTCATTTTAATAAGACTGAAATTTAAAATGTGTTTAAAAATTACTATACAAAAATAGGCATATACATAAATAATGTTGGCTTGCTTTTTGTAGTGAAAAAATAGAATTCATTAAAATAATAATATAAATGCCACAAATATTAATAATTGAAGACGAATCAGCAATTCGAAGAGTATTAACAAAAATTATTTCAGAAGAAAATGAAACATATCAAGTAGAAGAAGCAGAAGATGGTTTGGTGGGAATTGAAATGATTTCAAAATCGGATTACGATTTGGTACTTTGTGATATAAAAATGCCTAAAATGGACGGTGTTGAGGTTTTAGAAAAGGCTAAAAAAATAAAACCTGAAATTCCAATAGTTATGATTTCTGGACACGGAGATCTTGATACAGCTGTAAATACAATGCGTTTAGGTGCATTTGATTATATTTCAAAACCGCCAGATTTAAACCGTTTATTAAATACAGTTAGAAACGCACTTGACAGAAAAGAACTAATTGTTCAAAATAAAATTTTAAAGAAAAAAGTAAGCAAAAAATATGAGATGATTGGTAATAGTAATGCCATATCTCATATAAAAGATATGATTGAAAAAGTGGCTCCAACAGACGCTAGAGTTTTAATTACTGGGCCAAATGGTACAGGTAAAGAGCTTGTAGCCCATTGGTTACACGAAAAAAGTGATAGAACAAAAGCACCAATGATTGAAGTAAACTGTGCGGCTATCCCTTCAGAATTAATAGAAAGTGAATTATTTGGGCATATAAAAGGTTCGTTTACAGGAGCAAATAAAGATAGAGCAGGTAAATTTGAAGCCGCAAATGGTGGAACAATTTTTTTAGATGAAATTGGAGATATGAGTCTCTCTGCTCAAGCAAAAGTGTTAAGAGCACTACAAGAAAATAAAATTTCAAGAGTTGGTAGTGATAAAGATATTAAAGTTAATGTTAGAGTAATTGCGGCTACAAATAAAAACTTAAAAAAAGAAATTGAAGATGGAAAGTTTAGAGAAGATTTATACCATAGATTGGCAGTAATTTTAATTGAAGTACCGCCTTTAAATGAAAGAAGAGATGATATTCCTTTATTAATTAACTTTTTTGCTGCACAAGTTGCAAAAGAACAAGGTACTGCAATAAAAACTTTTTCAGATAAAGCTATAAAATTATTACAAGAATATAGTTGGACAGGAAATATACGAGAATTAAGAAATGTAGTTGAACGTCTTATTATTCTTGGCGAAAAAGTGATTTCTGAAAATGATGTAAAACTCTTTGCTAGTAAATAGGTAAATTTTATAAGTACTCTTTTTAATTATAAATAAATCTTATGTTAATATAAATAATTTGCATAAGATTTATATTTTTTTTCTTTAATTAGACTGTATATTTGTAGTGTTAAAAAAGAATATTAATAATTAAAAAGAATAAAAAATGGCAACAGCTGTAGGTAAAAAATTTCCAGATTTAAATGTAGACGCAATGAACGAAATGGGTGATACATTTAAAGTTAATGTATTAGAAGAAGCAATTAATAATAATAAGAAAGTATTATTATTTTGGTATCCAAAAGATTTTACATTTGTTTGTCCAACTGAATTACACGCTTTTCAAGAAGCATTAGGTGAATTTGAAAAAAGAAATACAATTGTAATAGGAGCTTCATGTGATACTCCTGAAGTACATTTTGCATGGTTAAATGCACCAAAAGATAATGGAGGTATTGAAGGTGTTACTTACCCAATTTTAGCAGATAGTAATCGTAATTTATCTAGTATTTTAGGTATTTTAGATATTACAGAAGAAACTTTTGATGAAGAAACTGGAACTGTTCAGGTAAAAGGAGATAACGTAACTTATAGAGCTACTTATTTAATTGATGAAGACGGATTGGTTTTTCATGAAGGAATTAACCATATGCCAGTTGGTAGAAATGTAAACGAATACTTACGTTTAATTGATGCTTACACACATGTTCAAAAAAATGGAGAAGTTTGTCCAGCAAACTGGGAAGAAGGAAAAGATGCAATGTCTCCAAATGCTAAAGGAACAGCTGAATATTTAGCTTCACACTAAAAAATAATAAATTATGTTTCAAGAATTAACAGAAGATAATCTAGAGCAAATAGTAGCTGATAATAAAACTGTAGTTGTACAATATGCGGCAACATGGTGTGGTAATTGTAGAATTATGAAACCAAAGTTTAAAAAATTAGCAACTGAAAATCCAGATGCTGTTTTTGTAATTGCAGATGCAGAAAAATTTCCAAATACGCGTAAATTAGCTACTGTAGATAATTTACCCACGTTTGCAACTTTTAAAGCAGGAGCTTTTGTAAATCAAGTACAAACAAATAAATTTGAAATTTTAAAAGACTTAGTAAATGAAGTTACCAGTAATTAAACACCTAACTAATTTTATCGAAGAAAACGATCAAGATTACGTTATTGAAACTATAGAAACTTTGGAGGCTTTAACAGAAGTACCATCGTTAAAAGATGAAGAGTTAGATGTTATTGGTGAAATTATTTCTAATCTTTATGGTGCCATAGAAGTTGATAAAATGGTTAAAGATGGTATGGCAAAAAAAGAAGCATTAAACACATTTATGAAACGTGTTTTAGGATCTATTGATTCTTAATATAATTTACTACAACTATAATAATCATAAGAAATCCCGAGTTTAGCTCGGGATTTTTTTGTTTTTTATTTATAAATAATTTAAGAATATTTTAAAAATTAATAACCTTCAGAAATATTTTTTAATTCACTTTTATTAGAAATTTTAATTTTTTTACCTTGTAAATCAATTACACCATCTTTTTTAAGATTAGACAATAATCGTATAGCAGATTCTGTAGCTGTTCCAATAGTGTTTGCAATTTCTTCACGAGTTAAAACTACATCAATAAAGCCTTTATTATCTAAGCCAAATACTTCTTCTAAATGTAATAAAGTCTCAGCTAATCTATCTTTAACGGGCTTTTGAGCCATTTGAGATATTAAAGTATTAGCTTCATTTAATTGATGTGAAATATTTCTCATTAAATTAAGTGAAAACTGATTATTAATTTTAATTGTGTCTAAAATATCTCCTTTTGGTATAAAACAAACATGCATGTCTTCAAGTGCAATAGCATTTAAACCAACAAGTTCTTCACTTAATAATGAACGATGACCTAATATATCACCACCTTTAATAAATTTTATAATTTGTTCTTTTCCGTTTGTATTTAATTTAGTTAATTTTCCTTTGCCATCTTTAATACAATACAGACCATTTATAGTGCTTCCTTCTGTCATTAAATGATCTCCTTTATTTATAATAAGAGTTGTTTTATGATCAGAAAAAGTTTCTAATTCTTCATTTGTTAATGTTTTTAAAGCATTAAATCTTTTTATAATACACTGTCTGCAGTTCGACATACTAATCGGAATAGTTTTAATTAAAACATTACAAATTTACAAAATTTAATCAGATTATTTAGTTATAAAATATGATATTTGTCATTGTTATACAGTAAGAAATCAATAGTTTTGCATTGTTAATTTAGCATTATGAGTGTAAATAATTGTTATCATTGCGGTGCAGATTGTGGTAAAAATCCTGTAAAATTTAATAATAAATGTTTTTGTTGCAATGGTTGTAAAACTGTTTATGAAATATTAAATGCTAGTGAATTAACGTGTTATTACGACTTAGAATCTTCACCTGGAACAATACCTTCAGACATTAAGGGAAAATATAATTATTTAGATAATGAAGAAATTATTGAAAAACTTTTAGAGTTTAATGATGGTGAAACTTCAGTAGTAGAGTTTTATATTCCGAGTATACATTGTAGTTCATGTATTTGGGTTTTAGAAAATTTAAATAGACTTAATAAAGGAGTAACAATTTCAATGGTTAATTTTCCAAAGAAATTATTGCGTATCACCTTTAAAAATGAGGAGACAAATTTAAAAGAATTAGTAGAATTAATAACATCTATTGGTTACGAGCCTTATATAAGTTTAGAAGATGCTGATGCGAAAACAAATAAAATAGACAAAACATTAATTTATCAGGTATCTATTGCCGCATTTGCTTTTGGTAATATAATGTTATTATCGTTTCCAGAATATTTTGAAGTTGATGAATTTTGGTTAGAAAAATACAAGCATTTATTTAGATTGTTGATGTTTGTAATGGTTATACCCGTTGTGTTTTATTCAGCAAAAGACTATTTTATTTCTGCATATAAGGGGTTAAAACATGGAATGCTAAATATAGATGTACCAATTGCTTTAGGAATTTCGGTATTATTTATTAGAAGTTCTATTGAAATATTTTTAAATATTGGATCAGGTTTTTTTGATAGTTTATCAGGCTTGGTTTTCTTTTTATTATTAGGTAAATTTTTTCAGCAAAAAACCTATAATTTCTTGTCGTTTGAGAGAGATTATAAGTCGTATTTTCCAATTGCTGTTTCTTTAATTTTAGATGATAAAGAAATAAATATACAGGTAAAAGACATAAAAAAAGGAGATAGGCTTTTAATTAGAAATGAAGAATTAATACCGGTTGATGGTATTTTAATTAACGGAAATGCAGCAATAGATTATAGTTTTGTAACTGGTGAATCAATACCTGTAATAAAAAAATCTGGAGATAAATTGTTTGCTGGAGGAAAACAAACAGCAGGAGCCATAGAAATGGAAGTAATTAGTACTATAGAACAAAGTTATTTAACGCAATTATGGAGTAATGATGTTTTTAATAAGTCTAACGAAAAAACAATAAAAAATATAACAGATAATATAAGTCGCTTTTTTACAATCGCCATTTTGTTAATTGCATTTTTAGGAGGTATTTTTTGGTATTTTTACAATGTTGATATGCTATTTAATGTTGTAACGGCTGTTTTAATTATAGCTTGTCCTTGTGCATTAGCACTATCTGCTCCCTTTGCTTTTGGAAACATTTTACGCATTTTTGGATATAAGAACTTTTATTTAAAAAATTCAGAGACTATAGAAAATATATCAAAAATTGATACAATAATTTTTGATAAAACAGGAACAATTACATCGAGTGATAAATCTCAGTTATCTTATTTTGGAACAGCATTAAACAATACTGAAAAAAGTGATTTAAAAAGTATTTTGAGAGCTTCGAACCATCCATTAAGTAGATCTTTATATGAATATTTAGAAGTAGATTCATTAATAGAGAAGCCAACGGTTTTTAATGAGGTTTTAGGAAAAGGTATTGAAGCTACAATTAATAATAATACATATAAAATAGGAGCATCTAGTTTTGTAGAAGCTAAATCTGTAGCTATAAATGAAACATCTATTTATATAAAAATTAATGATGAATTTAAAGGTTATTTTTTATTTAAAAATAGTTACAGAGAGGGAACAAAAGAAGTATTTGAAAAATTGCATGTAAATTATAATTTAGTAATACTCTCAGGTGATAATGATGGTGAAAAAGAATATTTAGAAGAACTTTTACCTAAAAACACATTGTTTAAATTTAATCAAAAACCAGAAGATAAATTAGAGTTTATTAAAAAAATGCAAGAGAAAAATAAAAAGGTAATGATGATTGGTGATGGGTTAAATGATGCAGGGGCTTTAGCTCAAAGTAATGTTGGAATTGCTATTTCAGAAGATGTAAATGTGTTTTCTCCTGCCTGTGATGCCATTTTAGATGCCAAGCTTTTTAATAAATTACCTAAGTTTTTAGCACTTTCAAAAAAAACGATAGCAATAATTAAGGCAAGTTTTATTTTATCATTCTGTTATAATATTATTGGGTTGTATTTTGCGTTAACTGGTATGTTAACTCCTGTGGTTGCTGCTATTTTAATGCCTTTAAGCTCAATTTCAATTGTAGTGTTTGTAACTATTCTTACAAATTGGGTTTCAAAAAAGCTATAATTTCGTACATTAGAAAAATTCTAATTAAAATAGTATGATATTTATCATACTATTTTACAAATTAAATAATATTTTTGTGTTTTTAATCAAATAAGGCTGAATTTATGGAAGTAGTATACATAACAATAGGTGTAAGTATTATTGTTGCCGTATTTTTTTTCATAGTTTTTATTAAATCGGTAAAATCTGGACAGTATGAAGATACCTATACTCCATCTGTTAGAATGTTATTCGATGATGAATTGGTTAAAAAACAAAAGGATAAAGTTGAGCAAAAAGAAAATCAACAAGAATAAATATATATTATTAACAATTAATCAAAAAGTATGGAAAAAGAACAGTTTTATTATGATAATAAAATAGTTAAAATGTTTCTTTGGGCTACAATTCTTTGGGGAGTTGTAGGAATGTTAGTAGGGCTATTAGTAGCGCTACTTTTTGTTTTCCCAGGATTATTAGAGTTTACAGGTTCAGATAGTGCTATTTCGTGGTTAAGTTTTGGTCGTTTACGTCCTTTACATACCAATGCAGTTATTTTTGCCTTTGTAGGAAATGGTATTTTCTTAGGTGTTTACTATTCTACACAAAGATTACTTAAAACAAGAATGTTTAACGATGTTTTAAGTAGAATTCATTTTTGGGGTTGGCAAGCAATTATTGTTGCAGCCGCAATAACATTACCTCTAGGTTTATCATCATCTAAAGAGTATGCCGAATTAGAATGGCCAATAGATATAGCCGTTGTTTTAATTTGGGTAGTTTTCGGTATAAACTTAATTGGAACTATATTAAAAAGAAGACAAAGACATATTTATGTTGCAATATGGTTTTATATAGCAACCCTTGTAACTATTGCTGTTCTATACATATTTAATAATTTAGAAATGCCAGTATCTGCATTTAAAAGTTACTCAGTATACTCTGGAGTACAAGATGCATTGGTACAATGGTGGTACGGACATAATGCTGTGGCATTTTTCTTAACAACGCCAATTCTAGGTTTAATGTACTATTTTGTACCTAAAGTAGCTAATAGACCAGTGTATTCATATAGACTTTCTATTATTCACTTTTGGACATTAATTTTCTTATATATTTGGGCAGGGCCTCACCATTTATTATATACGGCTTTACCAGAATGGGCACAAAATTTAGGAACTGTATTTTCTGTAATGCTTATTTTCCCATCTTGGGGAGGTATGATTAATGGATTGTTAACCTTGCGTGGAGCTTGGGATAAAGTTCGTGAAAATCCAGTGTTAAAATTCTTTGTTGTTGCAATTACTGGTTATGGTATGGCAACGTTTGAAGGTCCTATGTTATCATTTAAAAATTTAAATGCAATTGGACATTATACAGATTGGATTGTAGGTCACGTGCATATTGGAGCATTAGCTTGGAACGGATTTATGATTGCCGGTATTGTATATTGGTTAGCTGAAAAATTATGGAAAACACCATTATATTCTAGAAAATTAGCAAATACACATTTTTGGTTAGGAACTCTAGGTATCTTATTCTACGCAATACCATTATATGTAGCAGGATTTACACAAGCTTTTATGTGGAAACAATTTAATCCAGATGGAACTTTAGTATATGGTAACTTTTTAGAAACTGTTACACAGGTAATTCCAATGTATGCAATGCGTGCAATAGGAGGTACTTTATATTTAACAGGTTTTGTTTTATTAGCAGTAAATGTTATTAAAACAGCAAAAGCAGGATCTGCAGTAGAAGATGAATTAGCTGAAGCCGCTCCATTGAAAAAAATTAGTGGAAAACGAATTGCTGGTGAAGGGCTACATACTTGGTTAGAAAGAAAAACAGTATTGTTTACAATTTTAACAACAGTAGCTATTTTAATTGGTGGGTTAGTAGAAATTGTTCCGTTAATATTGGTAAAATCTAATATTCCAACAATAGAAAGTGTTAAACCATATACACCACTAGAATTAGAAGGAAGAGATATTTATATTAGAGAAGGTTGTAATAACTGTCACTCTCAAATGATTCGTCCTTTCCGTTCTGAGGTTGAACGTTATGGAGAGTATTCTAAAGCAGGAGAGTATGTATACGACTTCCCATTTTTATGGGGATCGCGTAGAACAGGACCAGATGTACATAGAGTTGGTGGTAAATATAACGACAACTGGCACTTTAATCATATGTTAGATCCACGTTCAACATCACCAGGTTCTATTATGCCACGTTATTCTTGGTTGATTAAAAATGATATGAATGCATCTAACTTAGAAAGTAAAATGGAAGGACTTGTAGGTTTAGGAGTTCCTTATTCAGAAGAAGATATTAAAGGTGCTAAACAAGCTTTATTAACTCAAGCTAAAGAAATTGAGAATAATTTAAGACAAGACCCTGAGTTTGTTAAAAATTATGGTTCAAGTAATATTCAAAATAAAGAAATAGTAGCTTTAATCGCTTATTTACAACGTTTAGGTACAGATATTAAAGCAAATCAAACAGCCTTAAAATAAAACCTATGTTAAAATTTATAAAACATAATTTAGAGAGTATTGAAGGTGTTGAAATTTATCCAATAATTTCACTCGTTTTATTCTTCTTAGTTTTTTCAACAATGATCATATTTGTTTTTAGACTTCCAAAAAGAAGAATTGATAATTTAAGTAATTTACCTTTCGATAACGATACTAATACTAAAGAGAAAACAGATGAATAAAAATTCAGAAAACATATCGGGTTGGAAAAAGTTTATGAAATCCATGACTAAAGCCCACGAGCTAGGAACGGAAGAAGACATAATGTTAGAACATGATTATGATGGTATTAAAGAGCTAGATAATGTATTGCCACCATGGTGGTTATATGGTTTTTATATTACCATAGCAATTAGTATTTTTTACTATGTTCAAGTATTTTATAATTCAGAAGAATACAGTCAAGAAAAAGAATTTGCAACCGAAATAGCAGAAGGTAAAGCGCAAGTTGAAGCTTACAAAGCTGCAAATCCGGAATTATTCGATGATTCTAATATTGTAGCATTAACAAGTGAAGATGATTTAGCTAAAGGAAAAGAGTTATTTGCTTCTAAAACTTGTACTGCTTGTCATTTAGCTGATTTAGGTGGTAGTATTGGACCTAATTTAACTGATAACCATTGGATATTAGGTGGTGATGTTAAGAGTATTTATAATACTATTTCAAAAGGTGGTAGACCAGGTAAAGGTATGATTGCTTGGGAAAGTACTATCAGTAGAGATGAAAGAATTCAGTTGGCAAGTTATATTGTTTCTATGCAAGGAACACAACCAGCAACACCTAAAGCAGCTGAAGGTGATATAATCTGGCCAGAAGAATAAAAGAATATAGAGCTTATTCAATTAAATTTGAATATTTTACAACTTTAATTTGTCTATTGACAAATACAAATATCAATTTGTAAAAAATATAAATTTTTATTTCAAGTTAGTAGTAAAATTAGGGTAAAGTAGTTGATGTATTTTAAATCAATTACTTTATCCTTTTTTTGTCACTTTTGTTTCTTATTAGTAATACAATAAACTATAAATTTGCTTAAAAATCCTTCACAACGAATTAAATTTAAAATGGATACAGAAAATAAAGAAGTATTTAGAGATTCAATAGCAACAATTGATAAAAGTGGAAAAAGAAACTTTATTTTTCCTAAACAGCCTAAAGGTAGATTTTATAATTATAGAACTATTGTTAGTTGGTTTTTATTGGCGTTTTTATTAGCGGCTCCTTTTATTAAAATTAAAGGAAATCAATTTTTATTATTTAATATTTTAGAACGTAAATTTCATATTTTCGGTTTTCCTTTTTGGCCACAAGATTTTCATTTATTGGTAATTTCAATGCTGGTAAGTGTTGTTTTTGTTATACTTTTTACGGTGGTTTTTGGTAGAATATTTTGTGGGTGGATGTGTCCACAAACTATTTTTATGGAAATGGTTTTTAGAAAAGTTGAATACCTAATTGAAGGAGATAGGTCTAAACAAATAAAATTAGATAAACAAGAATGGAATGCTGAAAAAATTAGAAAACGAGTTTTTAAATGGTTTGTGTTTTTTATAATCTCGTTTATAATTTCAAACGTATTTTTAGCTTATATTATTGGGTCAGATAAAGTTTTAGCATATATAACAGCGGGTCCATTAGAACATTTAAGTACACTTATTTATTTATTAGCTTTTACAGCGGTTTTTTATTTTGTTTTCGCTTGGTTTAGAGAGCAAGTATGTATTATTGTTTGTCCTTATGGAAGATTACAAGGTGTTTTATTAGATAATAAATCTATTAATGTTGCTTATGATTATGTTAGAGGGGAAGGTGAAGCTGGACGAAAAAAATTACGTAAAGATGAAGATAGAGATGAACTTGGACATGGAGATTGTATAGATTGTAAACAATGTGTACAAGTTTGTCCTACAGGAATTGATATTAGAAATGGTACTCAATTAGAATGTATTAACTGTACAGCTTGTATAGATGCCTGTGATGCAATTATGGATAGATCTGGTTTTGATAAAGGTTTAATACGTTATGCTTCTGAAGATAATATCGATAAAAAAGAAAAGTTTAAATTTAATACGCGTTTAATTGCTTATTCTACAATTTTAACAATACTAATAGGTGTTTTAATAACAATGTTATTTTTAAGAAATGACATTGAAGCTACAATTTTACGTTTGCCAGGACAAACTTTTCAAAGTACAGAAACTACTATTAAAAATGTTTATACCATTAAATTAATAAATAAAACAACCGAAGATTTAGAAAATTTAGATCTTAAATTAATTTCGCATCCAGGAAAAATAGACCTAATTGGAGGTAAAATTAATCTTAAAAAACAAGGGTTAAAAGAAGGGACTTTATTTATAGAAATCAATAAAAAAGACCTAAATTCGTCGAAAGAAAAGTTAAAGATTGGTGTTTATTCAAATGATAAATTAATTGAATCAACCACTACTAATTTTACAGGACCATTAATTATTAAATAATTATGAAAATTAAATTTACTTGGCCAATGGGTATTGTTATCGCATTGGTATCGTTTATAATATTTATTTTATCTTTTGTGTATAAAGCACATTTTGTAAAAGAATATGACCACCATTTAGTATCTGAAGAATATTATAAAGATGAATTAAATTTTCAGAAAGAAATTGATCAGCAAAATAAAGGAATTGCATTAAAAGAAAATGTTTCAATAAATAAAACTAATAATGGTTTATTAATTGTATTCCCAAAAGAATTTAAACCTTCAGAAATTTCAGGTATTATAAATTTTCAAAGGTTGTCTAATGATAAAATTGATTTTGAAATTCCAATTAAGTTAGAAACTAACGAGTATTTAATTAAAGACGAAAGTCTGGTTGAAGGACGATGGGATATTAAAATAGAGTGGGAGGTAGCAGAAAACAAATATTTATATAAAGAAAAAATAATGTATTAATATGTTATGGACTGCATTAGTTTTAGGTTTAGCTGGAAGTTTTCACTGTATAGGAATGTGTGGTCCAATTGCATTTGTATTACCCGTTGATAGATCTTCCAAATCAAAATTAATATTTCAAACAATATTATATCATTTAGGGCGTATAATTAGCTATTCGCTTATAGGACTACTCTTTGGTTTTATTGGTAAAGGATTGTATTTGGCTGGATTTCAACAGCGTTTATCTATTTTAATGGGTGTTGTAATGATTGCTATTGTTATAATTCCAGTATCTATTTTTAATAAATATAATTTTTCTAAACCTATTTATAAAATAATAGGAAAAGTAAAACACAAATTAGGTTTATACTTAACAAAAAAATCAAATAAGGCCTTATTTTTAATTGGTTTTTTTAATGGGTTTTTGCCTTGTGGTTTAGTTTATATGGCTTTACTTGGCTCAATTTCAACAGGTAATGTGTTAAATGGCTCTTTATATATGGCAATTTTTGGAGTTGGAACAATTCCTTTAATGACTGGAGCAATATTTTTAGGGGATTTTGTAAATTTATCAATTAGAAATAAAATTCAAAAAGCAATTCCAGTATTTGTGGTTATTATTGGATTATTATTTATATTGCGTGGATTAGGATTGGGGATACCTTATATCTCTCCTTCAGATGCAAAATTACAAATATCCAACAATCCTGCAGAATGTGTAACCATTGAAAAGTCAGAATAATATGGCAATAACTCCAAATTTAACTAAAGAAGATTTTGAAAAAGCTTCTTCTTGTAAGGAAATTTTAGAAATTATTAATGAGAAAAACATTAATATTGATAAAGTAAAGAAAAGATTATTTTATGATGATGAACTTAAAAAGTTACAGATAGAATTAGTAAAATTACAGCAATGGATTTCTAAAAATAACAAAAGAGTCGCTATTATTTTTGAAGGCCGAGATGCCGCAGGAAAAGGTGGTAATATAAGACGATTTGCAGAGCATTTAAACCCAAGATCTACACGTTTAGTAGCACTAACAAAACCTACAGAAGTAGAACGTGGACAATGGTATTTTAGACGTTATATAAAAGAACTGCCAAATTCAGGAGAAATTGTATTTTTTGATAGAAGTTGGTACAATAGGGCTGTTGTTGAGCCAGTTATGGGGTTTTGTAATGAAACTCAATACGAAAAATTTATGGTTCAAGTACCAGAATTTGAACACATGCTTTGTGAAGATAATTTAATATTGATAAAATTTTGGTTCTCAATTTCTAAAGACGAACAACTATCTAGATTTAATGCTAGAATTGGAACCCCATTAAAAAGATGGAAATTTAGTCCTGTTGATAGAAAAGGACAAGAACTTTGGGACGATTATACATACTATAAAGAACAAATGTTTAGTAAAACGCACACTAGCTATAGTCCTTGGATTATTGTTAGAGCTAACGATAAAAAAGTTGCAAGGTTAGAATGTATTCGATATGTTTTATCTCAATTTAACTATGATGGTAAGGATAAAGCACTTACAACCTTATTACCAGATCCTAATATTATTATGAGATACCATCGTTCATCAAAACAATTAGATTAATTATGCAAGAGTTTAAATTAACACCAGAAAACTTAGATATCCTTAATACAAATAAAGGACTTACAGCATTATTATCTAGAGAACCTTATAATTTAGAAAGAGCTGTTAGATATGTTAAGTATGAAAAACGTTTAAAAAAATTACAAATAGAATTAATACGTCTACAAACTTGGGCTATAAATCAAAATGAACGAATTATAATAATTTTTGAAGGCCGAGATGCAGCGGGTAAAGGTGGTGCAATTAGAAGAGCAACTGAAAGAATGAATCCTAGATTAATTAGAAAAGTTGCGTTGCCAAAACCTACCGTAGATGAAAAATCTCAGTGGTATTTTCAACGTTATGTTAATCAATTTCCAAAAGCAGGAGAAATTATCTTTTTTGATAGAAGTTGGTATAATAGGGCAGTAGTAGAACCCGTAAATGGATTTTGTACCCATGAGGAATATGAAACGTTTATGAATCAAGTAAATGATTTTGAGCGTATGATTACCGACTCAGGTATTCGTTTGGTAAAAATTTACATGTCTATTTCTAAAAAAGAACAAGCAAAACGTTTTGAAGAAATTAAAAATAATCCTTTAAAACAATGGAAAATGACTGCTGTTGATGAAAAAGCACAGGAGTTATGGGATGTTTATACAAAATATAAAAACAAAATGTTTGAAAAAACAGCAAATAATGCTGTAAGCTGGAAAATAATTAGAGCTAATAAAAAAACTATTGCAAGAGTTAATGCAATTAACCATATTTTAAAAAGCATTCCTTACGATAAAAATCTGAAAATCTAGTTTGTAAAAAAGTTATTTTATCTTTAAAGTTTATTATATTGCTAGTATATGAAAACTAATAAAGAATTAGAGTTAGTTTGGAATTTTGTAAATAATACAGATAGAAATATATTTTTAACAGGTAAAGCTGGTACAGGAAAAACAACTTTTTTACATAAACTAAAACAAGAATCTTTAAAAAGAATGGTAGTAGTAGCACCAACTGGTGTTGCCGCAATAAATGCAAAAGGTGTAACTATACATTCCTTTTTTCAAATGCCATTCGGACCAATTTTACCAGATTCAGAACTAGATTCTACAACCAGTTTTAATAGAAAATTTAACAAAACTAAAATCAATATTATTAAATCTATGGATTTATTAGTGATTGATGAAATTAGTATGGTAAGAGCTGATTTGTTAGATGGAATTGATAAAACTTTAAGACGCTTTAGAAATAGAAATAAAGTTTTTGGAGGTGTTCAGTTATTAATGATTGGCGATTTACAGCAATTATCACCCGTTATTAAAGAAAATGAATGGCAATTACTAAAACCTTTCTATAAAAATGGCTTCTTTTTTAGCAGTTTTGCTTATCAAAAAAGCAAGGCAATTACCGTTGAATTAAAACACGTTTATAGACAAGACAATCAAAATTTCATTAAAATTTTAAATGAAATTAGAAATAATGCGCTATCACAGTCTTCTGCTGATGAACTAAACAAACGTTATTTGCCAGATTTTTCACCCAATGAAAATGAGGGTTATATAGATTTAACAACACATAATAATAGAGCAGAAAAGATAAATACTGTTGAATTAGATAAGTTAAAAACAAAGCCACAAACCTATACCGCTACTATAGAAGGAAAATTTCCAGAATTTGCATATCCAAATAAAGAAGAACTAGTTTTAAAAGTTGGAGCTCAAGTCTTATTTATAAAAAATGATAGTTCTTTTGAAAAACGTTATTTTAATGGGAAAATTGGAAAAATAATTTTTTTAGATGAAAATGAAGTTATTGTAAAATGTAAAGATGATGCTTCTAATATTATTGTTACACCAGAAATTTGGGAAAATATAAATTATACCGTAAATCCTGAAACTAAAGAAATTACAGAAAATTGTATTGGATCTTTTAAACAAATTCCTTTGCGTTTAGCTTGGGCAATAACAATTCATAAAAGCCAAGGATTAACATTTGAAAAAGCAATTATAGATGCACAAGGCGCTTTTGCTCACGGGCAAACTTATGTAGCTTTAAGTAGGTGTAAATCGTTAGAAGGTTTGGTGCTTAAAAGACCTATTGATTCAAGACAAATTATTAGTGATAACAATGTAATTACATTTAATAAAAAAGCAGCTGAAAATCAGCCAGATGAAAGTGTATTACAACAATCTAAGTCAGAATTCCAATTAAACTTAATAGCTGAAGTATTCGATTTTTTTAATTTTCTACACCCAATTAATCGTGTTTTAGATATTTTTTATAAAAATAAAACCACTATAAACGGTAATCTAGAGCCAAACTTTATAGCAATAAAAGATACAATTACAAACTTATTAAAAGTAGGAAATTCATTTAAAATACAATTACATAATTTAGCAAATACAAGTACAGAGCCAGAAGCAGATAAGACAATTCAAGAGCGTTTTATAAAGGCTAATCAATACTTTAATGAACAAACTATAAACTTTATAGAAACTCCTTATAAAGCCTTTAATTATACAACAGATAATAAAGCTGTAGCAACTGATATTGATAAGCAATTAGATATAATTGAAGAATTTTTAATAACCAAATTAAGTTATTTTAAAAATTTGACAGTAGGATTTAGCACTTTAAAATTTTTAGAATTAAGAGCTAACGCAGTCTTTTTGGCTAAAAAATCATCTAAAAAAGCTAAAGTTATAGCTGTGGAAGGCACTGAAAATAAAGAATTATTTGAACGTTTACATAAATTAAGAGATACCATTGCTGAGAAAAATGATATAAACCATTATCAAGTTTTTTCTCAGAAAGCTTTGTATAAATTATGTGAAATTTTACCAACAAGTTCTAAAGAACTATTAAGTATAAAAGGTTTTGGTAAAGTACGTGTAAAAAAGTATGGTGAAGCTATTTTAAAAGTTATTGGAGATTATTGGATTGAAAATGATATTGAAATTTCTAATGAAAACATGTTTCTTGAAGACAAACCTTCAAGAAAAAAAAAGAAAGGAAGCAGTAAAAAGATATCGTTGGAATTATTTAAATCTGGTAAAACTATTCAAGAAATTGCTGATGAAAGAGGACTTACTGCAGAAACAATTACTACACATTTAGCTTCTTTTATTCCTTCAAAAGAAGTTGAAATAACTGATTTAATATCAAAAAGTTATTATAAAGAATTAAAAGCGTTAATTCCTACAATAACTTTTGAAAGTATTTCAGATTTAAAACACAAAATCGATGATAAGTATTCTTACATCGATTTGCGTTTAGTATTAAATGAATTAAATAATCAGTAATTCACAATATTTATTAATCTTCAACAATTACCCATTCTCCTTTTTGAATTAAAGGAATTGCTTGTTTGTATTTTACAGATTTGTTTTCACCATTCATCACATTTTTAATAGTCACTTTTTCGTTTCTACCTATTTTGCGTTCGGTTCTAACAATAGTTTCTACAACTTGCGGTTGTTGGGTTTGGTTTGTTTGTGTTTGTTCAGAAGTGTTTTTATAATCTTCTTTACTTAATTGTACTTTTTCTCTTTTTTGCTCTCTAGCTTGAGAAACTTGATTTGCATCTTGCGATGGTAATTCACCTTTAAATAAGAATGAAAGAACTTCTTTATTTACTTTATCAAGCATTTGATTGAACAATTCAAATGATTCAAATTTGTAAATTAATAAAGGATCTTTTTGCTCGTAAGTAGCATTTTGAACCGATTGTTTTAATTCATCCATTTGACGTAGATGATCTTTCCAAGTATCGTCAATAATTGCTAAAGTAATATTTTTTTCAAAGTCTGTAACTAAGCCTTTTCCTTCACTTTCATAGGCTTCTTTTAAATTAGTTACAACTTTTAATTCTTTAGTTCCATCAGTAAAAGGCACCACAATACGTTCGTATTTATCACCTTGATTTTCATACACATCTTTAATTACTGGATAAGCTGCTTTTGCACTTCTTTCCAGTTTTTCTTTATAGTGTTTGTAAACAATATCAAAAAGTTGATCTGTAAGTTCTTGTTCAGAAAGTTTTTGGAATTCTTCTTCGGTAAATGGAGAAGAAGTAGAAGAAAAACGAATCAATTCAAATTCAAAATTCTGATAATCGTTTGCAAGTTTGCTCTCTCTTACTATTGCACTACAAGTATCATATACCATATTTACAATATCTACTTGTAAGCGCTCTCCGTATAATGCGTGTCGGCGACGTTTGTATATAACTTCACGTTGCGAGTTCATAACATCATCATATTCTAATAAACGTTTACGAACACCAAAGTTATTCTCTTCAACTTTACGTTGCGCGCGTTCAATAGATTTAGTAATCATAGAATGTTGAATAACTTCACCTTCTTGAAGTCCCATTCTATCCATCATTTTAGCAATTCGTTCAGAACCAAACAAACGCATTAAATTATCTTCTAATGATACGTAAAACTGTGATAAACCTGGATCTCCTTGACGACCAGCACGTCCACGTAACTGACGGTCTACACGTCTAGAATCGTGACGTTCTGTACCAATAATAGCTAAACCACCAGCAGCTTTTACAGCATCAGATAATTTAATATCTGTACCACGTCCTGCCATATTTGTTGCAATAGTTACAACTCCTGGGTTACCAGCTTCAGCAACTACATCTGCTTCTTTTTTATGTAGTTTTGCATTTAATACATTGTGTTTTATCTTTCTAATAGAAAGCATTCTTCCTAATAATTCAGAAATTTCAACAGAGGTAGTACCAACTAAAACAGGTTGTCCGTTATTAACTAATTTTTCAATTTCATTAATAACAGCATTGTATTTTTCTCTTTTTGTTTTAAAGATTAAATCTTCTTTATCATCTCTAACTAAAGGTACATTTGTAGGTACTTCAACAACATCTAATTTGTAAATATCCCAAAATTCACCAGCTTCTGTAATTGCAGTCCCTGTCATACCACTTAATTTGCGGTACATTCTAAAGTAATTTTGAAGTGTTACGGTTGCATATGTTTGTGTTGCAGCTTCAATTTTTACATTTTCTTTAGCTTCAATTGCTTGGTGTAATCCGTCTGAATAACGACGGCCGTCCATTATACGACCAGTTTGTTCATCTACAATTTTAATTTTATCATCCATTATTACATATTCCACATCTTTTTCAAATAGGGTATATGCTTTTAATAGTTGATTCATTGTATGAATTCGTTCACTTTTAATGCTAAAATCTCTATATAATTCTTCTTTTTTAGCCGCAGTTTCTTCAGCGGAAAGATTTTCACTATCAATTGCAGCAATTTCGGTACTTAAATCTGGTAAAATAAAGAAGTTTTCATCTCCGTCGTCTCCAGATAAATAAGAAATACCTTTATCTGTTAACTCTATAGAATTGTTTTTTTCATCAATTACAAAATATAAATCCTCGTCAATTTTTGGCATTTCACGATTATTATCTTGCATATAGTGGTTTTCAGTCTTTTGTAAAAGTTGTTTAATACCTTCTTGACTTAAAAACTTTATTAAGGCTTTACTTTTTGGTAAACCTCTATATACGCGAAGTAATAAAAAACTACCGTCTTTTGTATTTCCTTCTGCAATTAATTTTTTAACATCTGCTAAAACACCCGTTAGGTAATTTCTTTGAATGGATACAAGTTTATCTACACTTGGTTTTAATTCGTTAAATTCATGTCTATCAGCATTAGCAGTTGCACCAGATATAATTAAAGGTGTACGTGCATCATCTATTAATACAGAATCGACCTCATCTACAATAGCATAATTATGAGGGCGTTGTACCAGTTCTTCAGGTGAGTGTGCCATATTATCACGTAAATAATCGAAACCAAATTCGTTATTTGTACCGTAAGTAATATCAGAATTATATGCTTTTCTTCGAGCATCTGAATTTGGTTGGTGGTGATCTATACAATCAACACTTAAACCATGAAATTCAAATATAGGTCCCATCCAAGCAGCATCACGTTTTGCTAAATAATCGTTTACAGTTACAACGTGTACACCTTTTCCGGACAATGCATTTAAATAAATTGGGAGTGTAGATACTAATGTTTTACCTTCACCAGTCATCATTTCGGCAATTTTACCTTGGTGTAAAACAGTACCACCAATAAGCTGTACATCGTAATGTACCATATCCCAAGTTACTTGTTTACCTTGAGCATCCCAAGTATTTGACCAAAAAGCTTTATCATCTTCTAGAGTTACATTGCCTTTAGTTGCAGAGAGTTCTCTATCAAAAGGAGTTGCTGTAACAGTAATAGTTTTATTTTCTTTAAAACGTTTTGCAGTTTCTTTAACAACAGCAAAAGCTTCAGCTGTTATATTATTTAGGGTTTTTTCTAAAACTTCATACGCGCTTTCTTCTAATTCATCAATTTCAGAGTAAATTTCCTCTTTTCTATCAACATTTGCATCGTGAGCTTCTTTTTTTAACTCATTTATTTTTGAAGTATATTCATTAGTTGCTTTTGCAATAATGTCTTTAAAATAAGCTGTTTTTTCTCTTAATTGATCGTTTGTTAGATTAGAAACTTCACTTTCAAATGCTGCAACCTTTTTTACAATAGGTCGTAACAATTTTAAATCACTTTTTTTCTTATCTCCAACAAATACTTTTAGTACGGAATTTATAATACTCATTTTTTGTGTATGAATTTATATTTATTAACCTTTAAATAAGGTGTTTTTTATTATTATTTAGTAAGCGAATTTAAAATATTTATATTTTAAAAAGCTTAAATTTTTGTTTAAATTATGGTTTAAAACCAAAAAAAAGCCTCAACCGAGACTTTTTTTGAATTTTAATATTTTAATATTCATCTTCATTCCAGAGATAATCATCTTCGGAAGGATAATCTGGCCAAATTTCAAGAATAGATTCAAAGTTTTCATCGGCATCTTCAATTTCTTGAAGATTTTCAACAACTTCTAAAGGTGCTCCTGTTCTTATAGCATAATCAATTAACTCATCTTTTGTCGCAGGCCATGGTGCATCTGATAAATACGATGCTAATTCTAGTGTCCAATACATAACTTTTTTGTATTAAATATTTTTGCAAAAATAATTTTTTTACTTAAAGAAACAAGTTATTTCTTAATTTTTTTCATTAATAAAAAGAACTTATTATAATTTCTCAGGAATCCAAGGGATTTCTTGAGCTTTATTATCAATAATCAATTTTCGTGCCAGTACAAAAAGGTAGTCAGAAAGTCTATTTAAATAAACAATTATTAGTTCATCAATTGTACTTTCGTCACTTAATTGTGTGGCTATACGCTCTGCTCTTCTACAAATACAACGTGATATATGACAAAATGACACGGTTGTATGTCCGCCTGGCAAAACAAAATTTGTCATTGGAGGTATTGTCTCGTTCATATTGTCAATTTCAATTTCTAATAATTCTATAGATTTAATGTCTATTTTATTAATATTGAGACGTTCTTTACCGTTTTTTAAAATCTTTTTTTCAGCAGGTGTTGCTAACATTGCACCTAGAGTAAATAATTCGTTTTGAATTTTTATCAGTACATGAGAAGTATAGTCATCAATTTTTTGATCACGAATTAATCCAATGTAAGAGTTTAATTCATCAACAGTTCCATAAGCCTCAATACGTAAATCGTATTTAGGAACTCTAGTTCCACCAAATAACGATGTTTTTCCTTTATCTCCAGTTTTGGTATATATTTTCATAATGCTGCATTAAATTAAATGATTGCAAATGTACAAATATTAGTTGTGAGTTGGTATTGAGTTATGTATTAACTATGGTTTTAATTTTATATAAAATTAAATTTAAACACGTATGGTAAAATGTTGTCTTGCTTGTTCAGTTCTAAAAAAAACAATACCATAAAAATAAGTATTTATTGTAATAGTAACTTTAGGGTTGTTTTTTATTTCTTCCCAAGCTTCTTGTAGTTCTTTTGAAGAATTAATAGCGTTAAAAATAAAAACAGAATTATTATGTGAAGCAACTAAACAATCTTTAAAATTATTTAACAATGTTGTTTTTTGATGGGTTTTATCAAAATAAATGAAATCGAATTGCGAATTATTAATTAGTTTATTTTTTAAATTACTGTTAATTAATGTAATATTTAAAAGTTCTATGTTATTAAAAAGCGCTGCAGCTTCTTTATTAATAGTTTTATTGTTTTTTATAGTGGTAACAGCTGCTTTTGGGTTTCCTATACTTAATAGTGCAGTATTAAATCCAAAAGAAGTTTCCAATTCTAGAATAGATTTAGGTTTAAAATAGGTTACAATTCTTATTAAGAGAAGCGCTTGTTTTTTAGTAATATTAGGAATTTCAATATTATTGTTTTTGAAATAATTTAGAATAGTAACCAGTTTTTGTTTTTTTGAAGCTGCTGTTTTTATAGTAAAGCAATTAGTTACTAAATTGTACACAAAAGGAGAATGTATTCCATGTTTATTGGTAGATTTTAATAAGAATAAAAGATAGGATTTTATTTTAAACCACATATTGTACAGTAATAATTTGCTAAAATAAGTGATTTTTATAAAAAGAACATATTATAATTCGCTGGATTTATTTTGATTTTAGTATCTTTTTAATACAAAATAATAAGATTGAGATTATATTAAAAGTGAGCTTTCAAAATAATTGTATTTAAATGATTAAAAAAGTATAATAATATTTTTAGACAGTTTTTCTTTTTTAAAATAAGTTAAAAAAATGTTAGATATTTAAAGTACTAACGACAAACTATATTAATTGTGTATTTTTATAAAAATTTTTATAAAAGCTGAAGTTTCTAAAATGAAATTTTAGATTAAATTATAGTAAGAAAATACACATCTTATTTTAAAAGTAGATATTAAGATTTAATGAAAGTACATCATATTCCATTTCAAGAAACCGGATATTTTTCAAGTTTAATTGGAGATTATTTAGATAAAAATTCTAAACTAACTCAATTTTATGGTAACTTCCCTAATTTAGAGGGATTTAAAAATCAGATAACGCTTAAGCAAGCTTCATTTAAATCTAAATCTAGAGCTATTTTAGCCGAATCACTTTTTAAACAATACAATAAGTTAGATATAAATGATTTAACGTTAAATAATATTAAATTATTAGAAAAGGATAACACATTTACAATAACAACAGGGCATCAGTTAAATATTTTTACAGGGCCTTTGTATTTTTTGTACAAAATTGTATCTACTATAAATTTAACAAAGCAATTAAAAACTCAATTTCCTCAACATAATTTTGTGCCAGTTTATTGGATGGCAACAGAAGATCACGATTTTGAAGAAATTAATTATTTTAATTTTAAAGGTAAAAAAGTAGTTTGGGATAGAGAAAGTAGCGGTGCTGTTGGAAGACTTAATACCAAAGGTTTTGAAGATATTTTTAATGTATTTTCCAAACAATTAGGAAATTCTATCAATGAAAATTACATAAAATCATTATTTGAGAATGCATATTTAAAGCATCACAATTTAACAGATGCAACTCGCTATTTAGTAAATGAATTATTTGGTGAATATGGTTTGGTTATTATTGATGGAGATGCTATTGAACTTAAACATGAATTTTCTTCAATTGTTAAAGACGAATTATTAAATGCTACTTCTTTTAAAGCAGTTTCAAAAACAAGTGAAAAATTAGCTGAAAATTATAATATTCAGGTAAATCCAAGAGAAATTAACCTTTTTTATTTAAAAGATGATTTAAGAGAACGTATTATTTTTGAAGATAATGTCTATAAAATTAATAATACATCTATTGTTTTTTCTGAACAAGATATTTTAAAAGAGCTAACTAATTTTCCAGATCGTTTTAGTCCTAACGTAATTATGAGACCCTTATATCAAGAAACAATTTTACCAAATTTATGTTATATTGGTGGAGGAGGAGAACTAGCGTATTGGTTTCAGTTAAAAGATTATTTTTCAAAAGTTGCTACACCATTTCCAATTTTATTATTACGTAATTCAGTATTGTTAATTACTGAAAAACAATTGATTAAGCTGGGTAAATTAAATGTAACTTTAAAAGAAATTTTTAATAAGCAAGAAGTTTTAATAAATAAAAAGGTAAAAGAAATTTCCGATATTTCAATAGATTTTTCACAGCAAAAGCAGTTTTTACAAGAGCAATTTTTAGCATTAAAAGAATTAGCTGAGCAAACCGATAAATCTTTTATTGGTGCAGTACATGCACAAGAAAAAAAGCAATTGAAAGGATTAAATAATTTAGAAAAACGCTTGTTAAAAGCTCAAAAAAGAAAATTGTCTGATGTAGTAACTAGAATTGAAACGTTACAAAATGAATTATTTCCAAACAGAAGTTTAGAAGAGCGCACACGTAATTTTTCTGAATTCTATATAGATTTAGGTACAGATTTAATACCAATGCTTTTAAAAGCATTGGAACCATTAAAATTAGAATTTTCTGTTATAGAATATTAGAAAGGTGTAAAAGGTGTAACTTTATTTTTGAAACCATATTCTAAAGTAACAACTTTTTGATCTTTAATTTTAGTAGCTTCTTGTTCGTTTAATTCAAAATCAATTTCAGTAAAAAAAACGTTTGTATTTTTAATTTTATTAGACTCTATAGTTGTATTGTCAGAATTTAATACAATAGATTCATTGTTAAATTTAAATGTTGCAGTACAGCCTACTCTTTTAATATTTACAGAAGTGTCACCAATAATTACAGTTTTTAAGTAAGGAAAACCTCCTAATTCTTCAACATCAGCATATACAATATTAGTTTCATTTTTAGCATATTTAGTACCTCCTTTAAAATCTATTTTTTCTATAATTTCTGGAATAGAAGGAACTTCTTTAGGCTTGTTTTTAAAAAGTTTGGATAATGAAAATGCCATATTTTAATTTTAAAAATTAGATGTTATGATATGCTTGATTATGTTCAAGTGTATTACCACAAGATTTACAATTAGAAGCTGAACCAGCACCTCCAGGACAACCGTTAGCGCAAGTATAATGATAAACTCCAGACGCATTTTGAGCTGGTGATTGTGTTGGTGGAGTAATTGTATTTGTATTTGTTGGAGTGTTTGAAGGAACCGTTAAAGGACCATTTTTTAAAAAATCATTATTATGAAAAGCATCATTGTGAGTATATGGCGTATTACAAGTAGGACAAACACCTTGAACATCTGAACCACTATTTTCACATTCATTTAAACAAATATAATGTTTAACGGTTACTTTATTATTAGCATTTGTTTTTGGTTTATCTTCTTTACAAGAAATTGTAGTAACAAAAATAAGTAGTACTAGTAATTTTAATGCTTTCATATAGTTATTTTTTGATTTAAAAGTTAAAAATCAAATATACTAAAATATAATTTCACTATATAAAATTTAACTTTTCTAAATAAAAAAAGAGGTTTTCAAAAGCGTTTATTTAATGTTTTTTGAAATAAATTCAGTCTAACAAATTTTAAACGTTTTAGAAAACCTCTTTGGTATCTAATTTATATTTTATAAGTGTATAACTTCGTCGTAAGCTGCAGCAACAGCTTCCATAACAGCTTCACTCATAGTTGGGTGAGGGTGAATAGCTTTTAATACTTCGTGTCCAGTAGTTTCTAATTTTCTACCTAAAACTGCTTCAGCAATCATATCAGTAACACCAGCACCAATCATATGGCAACCTAGCCATTCTCCATATTTTGCATCAAAAATAACTTTTACAAATCCTTCTGGGTTACCAGCAGCTTTTGCTTTTCCAGATGCAGAGAAAGGAAATTTACCAACTTTAATTTCGTAACCAGCTTCAATAGCTTTAGCTTCAGTTAAACCAACGCTAGCTATTTCTGGAGTTGCATATGTACAACCAGGAACATTTCCGTAGTCAATTTTTTCGGTATGTAAACCAGCAATTTTTTCAACACAAGTAATTCCTTCAGCAGAAGCAACATGTGCTAAGGCTTGACCAGGAACAACATCTCCAATTGCATAATAACCAGGAATGTTAGTTTGATAGAAATCGTTTACCAAAATTTTATCACGATCAACAACAATTCCAACATCTTCTAATCCAATATTTTCTATGTTAGATTTAATTCCAACAGCAGATAAAACAATATCAGCTTCTAAAATTTCTTCTCCTTTTTTAGTTTTAACAACAGCTTTTACACCTTTACCAGAAGTATCAACAGATTCTACAGAAGAATTTGTCATAACTTTTATTCCAGATTTTTTTAGTGAACGTTCAAATTGTTTAGAAATTTCAATATCTTCAACTGGAACTACATTTGGCATAAATTCTACAATAGTTACATCGGTACCCATTGAATTATAAAAGTGAGCGAACTCAACACCTATAGCACCTGAACCAACAACAATCATTTTTTTAGGTTGTTTAGGTAGCGTCATTGCTTGTCTATAACCAATAACTTTTTTACCATCTTGTGGTAAGTTTGGCAACTCACGTGAGCGTGCTCCAGTTGCAATAATAATATGGTCTGCACTATATTCAGTTACTTTACCATCGGCATCTGTTACATCAACTTTTTTACCAGTTTTAATTTTTCCAAAACCATCGATAACATCAATTTTATTTTTTTTCATTAAAAATTGAACACCTTTACTCATTCCTTCAGCAACATTTCTACTGCGTTTTATTACCGCATCAAAATCTTTATCAATAGCTTCAGCTTTTAAACCATATTGATCTACATGTTTTAAATAATCATAAACTTGTGCACTTTTTAATAAGGCCTTTGTAGGAATACAACCCCAATTTAAGCAAATTCCACCTAAATTTTCTTTTTCAACCACACCAACTTTAAAACCAAGTTGTGAAGCTCTAATAGCTGTAACATATCCTCCAGGACCACTACCAATTATTAATATATCGTATTTCATGTTTTTAAATTTTAATTTTTATGAGTACTTACTGGTTTTACACAGCAAATTTAGTTATTTTTTGTTTTAATTTATTAATAGCTTAATAATTTAAACAGTATACTATTTATATTTTTATAATTTGTTAAAATTACATTCTCTCTGGAACATTTATTCCTAATAAAGAAAATGCTGTTTTTGTTATTTCTGCTACTTTGAATGATAGTTGTGTTCTAAATATTTTTTCTTGTTCATTTCCACAGCCTAAAATTGGTACTGTTTGGTAAAATGAATTGTAAACTTTTACCAAATCGTATGTATAATTTGCTATAATTGCAGGACTATGATTTTGAGCTGCATTTTGAATAATTTCAGGAAATAATTGTATTTGTTTAATTAATTCTCGTTCTTTTGGATCTAAACTAATTGTGGTTATTTCTTTAGTATAATCAAAGGTAGCTTTTCTTAAAATAGATTGTATTCTAGCATAAGTATATTGAATAAAAGGACCTGTATTACCAGCAAAATCAACAGATTCTTCTGGGTCGAATAGAATACGTTTTTTAGGGTCTACTTTTAAAATAAAATATTTAAGCGCGCCTAAACCAATAGTTTTGTATAGCGTTTCTTTTTCTTCGTTAGAATAGCCTTCTAATTTACCTAATTCTTGAGAGATTGTTCTTGCTGTATCTGTCATTTCAACCATTAAATCATCGGCATCAACAACAGTTCCTTCTCTAGATTTCATTTTACCATTTGGTAAATCTACCATTCCGTATGATAAGTGATATAAGTTTTTAGCCCAATCGAATCCTAATTTATCTAAAATTAAAAATAATACTTTAAAGTGGTAATCTTGTTCGTTTCCAACGGTATAAACCAACTCTTGAAGGTCAAAATCTTTAAAACGTTCAATTGCAGTACCAATATCTTGTGTCATATAAACAGCAGTTCCATCGGCACGTAATACAATTTTCTCATCTAAACCTTCATCGGTTAAATCTATCCAAACAGAGCCGTCTTCTTTTTTATGAAATATTCCTTTTTCTAAACCTTCTGCTACAATATCTTTTCCTAATAGATAGGTATTACTTTCATAATAATTTTTATCAAAATCTACACCTAATTCTTTATAGGTTATAGCAAAACCATCATAAACCCATTGATTCATAGTTTTCCATAAATCAACTACTTCTTTATCTCCAGCTTCCCATTTTAAGAGCATTTGTTGTGCTTCAATTAAAAGAGGTGCTTCTTTTTTAGCTTCTTCTTCTGTTTTTCCTTCTGTAATAAGTTGTGCAATTTCTTTTTTATAAGCTTTATCAAAAGCAACATAATAATTACCAACTAATTTATCGCCTTTTAAACCTGTACTTTCTGGAGTTTCTCCATTTCCAAAATGCAACCAAGCGACCATACTTTTACAAATATGAATTCCACGATCGTTAATAATTTGAGTTTTATAAACCTGTTTACCTGAGGCTTTTATAATTTCAGCAACAGAATAACCTAATAAATTATTTCTAATATGCCCTAAATGAAGTGGTTTGTTAGTGTTTGGCGAAGAATATTCTACCATAACAGCTTTTTCATTTTTAGTTGTAGCTACTTTACCGAAATTATTGGTTTTATAGATTGTATTAAAGCTTTCTATAAAAAACGAATCAGAGATTTCTAAGTTTAAAAACCCTTTAACAACATTAAAATCTGCAACTTCTGCTACATTTTCTTTTAAATAAGTACCAATTTTAGTTCCAATTTCAACTGGATTTCCTTTAACAAATCGTAAAAAGGCAAAAACAACTATGGTTATATCACCTTTAAAATCTTTTTTAGTTGCCTGGAATTCAACAGATTCTATTTCTGTATTATAGATCTCTTTAAAAGCCTTTTTTACAGCTATTTCTAAACTATTGTGCATATTTTTGCTAAATTATTTTAAGCTGCAAAAGTACTAAATTTCAAATAATTTATACGATTTTATAAAATCAAATTAATTTTAATACAAATAGTTGGTCTAGATTTTTAAAATTAAATTTTAAATGTATTCTCAATGGTACTAATAAATATCATTTATATTTGCAAAATGGAAGAATTTTTAAAGGAATTACCAAAGTTAGCTAAAGATAAACTTATTGAGAATAAAAAATATTTTCAGAAGTTAAAGAAACGCACTCCTAAAAATTTAGACGTAGTAATGCAAGATCTACATGACAAAGAGTTTGAAAAAACGGATTGTTTAACTTGCGGAAATTGTTGTAAAACTACAAGTCCAATATTTACTAATAAAGATATTGAACGTATTTCTAAACATTTTAAAATGAAAGTATTTGATTTTACAACTCAGTATTTAGAGTTAGATGCTGATAATTTTTATGTGCTAAAAACTGCTCCTTGTGCTTTTTTAGATTTAAATGATAATATGTGTATGATTTATGATGTTCGTCCAAAAGCTTGTAGTGAATATCCACACACAGATAGACGAAAATTTATTCAAATTGCTGATCTAACTATTAAAAACACAGAAATTTGTCCGGCTGCATATAATATTGTAGAAGCTTTAAAAATAAAACTTCCAAAGTAAAATTGTTAGTAGAGTAGGAGTATGTAGAGTTTAAATACTACTATTGTCCCATTCTTTTTCTTCTACCGTATTCTTGCAACATTCGTTTATTAAAATCGCGTTCCGCTTTTTGCAATTTTATAATTTGATGTGCTGAAATTATAGTTGAAAGGTCTTTAATCATACTAATTTTAGTTTCATAAACTTCTTTTTCATAAAGTAAATATTGATCTAAAACTTTTTGAGCATCAGATTCTGATAAACTATCAATTCCTCCAGAATTTTTAAATTCTTGTGTTTTGCTATTTTCTAAGTCAACTTTTAACTGTTGAATTTTATTTGTGTATTGGTTGTATACTGGCCAAAATTTTTCAGCTTCAACTGGTTTTAAAGTTATAGCATTTGTAATAAATGCGGTTTTTAACAATTTTATATTTTGTCTATTCTTTTTTTGACCAACAACAGAATTTGTTGCAATTAATAAAATTAACGATATATATAATAATTTTTTCATTTCTAGTAGGTTTAATTTTCTAATAATAATGCATCTATATCATTTTCGTTTAAATAGTTTACAACATCTGCATCAGGTATAGTTTCGGTATAATTTAGATCATCTAGAGATACTTCAGGAAAAATAGCTGCTAAACTTTCGGCATCATAATGAAGCATATCATTATCTATAAAATCTTCAATTTCTGAAGTAGTTAAATTATCAAAAGTAATTGTGTCTTGTGTATTGTTCAATATAAAAATTAGTAGAAAAGAAGCTGCAATTGCTAGTGGAGCTATATATTTTGAAACTTTTTTTAGTGTTCTAACTTTTGAAGTAGTTTTAATTTTGTTTAAAACTTGATCTTCTAGTGTTTCAAAATACCCTTCGGGTACTGAATGTGCTGTTTCTTTTTTAATTATATATGTTTTAAGTTTAGAAATAATATTCTCTTCAACAGTGTCGAAATAAGCGTTTGGAGCTTTAAAGTTTGTTTTATTTACATTAATTTTTGAAGTAATTATTTCAGCAAATACACCATCTTCAATAGTATTAAAATAGGCTTCTGGCACGCTAAAACCGTGTTTTTTTGCTACCATTTTATCTAGTATTGGAGTCATTTTATGTATTTCTTTATTGTTCATTACTATTAGCTTAGACTTACTTAAAGTTTTAAGGTTTAATGGTTTTTTAAGAAATCTTCAATTTTTTTTACTGCATGAAAATAGGATGCTTTTAAAGCGCCAACAGAAGTATCTAAAATTTCTGACATCTCTTTATATTTCATTTCATCAAAATATTTCATATTAAATACCAATTGCTGTTTATGCGGTAATGTAATAATTGCTTTTTGAAGCAACAATTGAATTTCATCACCTGTAAAATCGATGTCGTTACTTAAATTTTCAACAGATTTTAATTGTAATTCACTTAAATCTATTTGTTGTTTAGCTGCTTTTTTATTGATAAATGTAATAGCTTCATTAGTAGCAATTCTGTACATCCAAGAATATAATTTGCTTTCTTCTTTAAATGAATGAATGTTTCTAAAAATTTTTATAAAAGTGTTTTGTAAAACATCATCAGCATCGGCATGTACATATACAATTTTACGTATATGCCAATACAAACGTTCTTTGTATAAAGACATTAATTTTCTAAAAGCTTGTTCTTGTGTTTTTTTATCTTTTAGTTGCGCTACTAATAATGCATCGTTATCCACTTATGAATATTTATTATAAGACACCTAAAATTAATAAAGGTTTAATTTATAGCAAAAAATTAGTGTTTTTTGAAAAATTTTCTTTTTGAATACCCAAATAAACGTTCACTTTTAATGGTTTCAGCAATTCCGATAGGAAGCATTTCTTCCCATCCATGTTCTCCATTAGCAATCATATCTAATACTTTTCTAGAGAAGACATCTAGTATTTCTGGATCAAAATCTTTAATATCAATAACTTTTCCATTGTATTTAAAGAATTTGTATAATTCTTTCATACGAGGATGTACTTTTAAGTTTTCGCTAGTTTTAATTTCTCCAGTGCGTTCATCTTTAAGAGGGTATAAGTAAACTTTTAAATCTTTAAAGAATAATTTACCAAAGGCTTCTAAAATTCCACCGCTTAAATTACGATAATATTTTTCGTTAAATATTTGAACAAAACTTTGAACACCCATTGCTAAAGCAATTCTTTCTTTTGTGAATTCTGAAAAATATTCAACCAATTTATAGTATTCTTGGTAATTGGTAATCATAACATTTTGTCCAAGAGAACAAAGTAATTCCGCTCGATCTAAGAAATCTCTTTCATCAATTTCTCCATCAGAACTTAAATTTGTCAAGGTAATTTCAAAAATAATTTTTGTGTTTTCAGCTTTTACCTTACTTTCATTTAAAAACATTTGCTCTGCAAGTTTAAACATATCCATGTTTACTTTTGTAACAGGTCTAAAGCTACCTCTTAGAGCTAAAATATTGGCTTTGTATAATTGTTGTGCAGGTAGTAAGTTATTACCATCTGGACCAAACATTACGGCATTTGTCATACCATTTTTTACCAGTAGTAAACTCATTAACCTATTATCTACATATGAAAAACGAGGTCCAGAAAAATTAATCATATCAATTTCTAACTGAACTTCATGTAAATTATCATACAGAGATTTTAATAATTCTTTAGGTTTGTCGTTTAAATAAAATGCACCATATATTAAATTAACTCCTAAAACTCCTAGGGTTTCTTGTTGTAATTTAGCATCTGTTTCTTTAAATCGAATGTGTAAGATTATTTCACTGTAATCTTCTAAAGGTGATAATTGAAATCGAATACCTACCCAACCATGGCCTTTAAATTTTTTAACAAAATCTATGGTGGTTACTGTATTGGCATAGGTGAAAAATATGTTGTTAGGATGTGTTTTTCTACTTAAACGGTCTTCAATTATTTCTACCTCATAGGTAAGCATTTTTTTAAGCCTATTTTCAGTAACATAACGACCGTCTTCTTCGACTCCATATATAGCATCAGAGAAATCTTTATCGTAAGCACTCATGGCTTTTGCAATAGTACCAGATGCACCTCCAGCTCTAAAGAAATGACGCACAGTTTCTTGACCTGCACCTATTTCTGCAAAAGTTCCATAAGTATGTTTATTCAGATTAACTTTTAAAGCTTTTGCTTTACTGGATTTTACTTCATTAATCTCTCTATCTCCTTTTAATATTAAAGCCATTTTTTTTAGTTTTCACAAAAATACTAAAATAATTTCTTGAATAAAACTATGTTAAATGTAACTTTAAATTTTTAGCATATTTGTAATAATAGTATATAAAATTACCTCGATTTATTATTTTAAGCTTAAATATTTATATTTAAATATTAATAAATCGAGGTAACTGGTAAAAAAGAGTTTTACATGTTTTTTAATTCTGCAACTAGTTCAGTTAAAGCTGCTTTTGCATCTCCAAAAAGCATAGAAGTTTTTTGGTTAAAGAATAGTTCATTTTCAATTCCAGCATAACCAGCATTCATACTTCTTTTGTTAACAATTATATGTTTTGCATTTTCAACATCTAAAATAGGCATTCCGTAAATTGGACTTGAAGGATCGTTGTGTGCAGCTGGGTTTACAACATCATTTGCACCAACAACTAATACTACATCAGTATTTGGAAATTGAGGGTTTATTGCATCCATTTCAACCAGCTTATCATAATCTACATTACTTTCAGCTAAAAGCACGTTCATATGGCCAGGCATTCTACCTGCAACTGGGTGAATTGCATATTTTACATTTACTCCTTTTTCAGTTAAAATTTCTTCTAATTCGTGAATTACATGCTGTGCTTGTGCAACAGCTAATCCGTAACCAGGAACAATTATTACATTTGAAGAATAGTTTAGCATAACTGCAGAATCACTAGCACTTGTTTTTTTAATGTTTCCACCAGTTTTACTTACAGTACCTGCAGCAGCAGCGGCACCACCTCCAAAAGCACCAAAAATAACACTCCCTAAAGATCTATTCATAGCTTTACACATAGCAAATGTTAATATTAATCCAGCAGAACCAACTAAAATACCACCAACTAACATAACCATATTACCATATAAAATACCTGTAATAGCAGCAGCAATACCTGTTAAAGAGTTTAATAATGAAATTACAACAGGCATATCTGCTCCTCCAATTGGAATTACAAATAAGTAACCATAAATTAAAGAAGCTACTAATAGTGTATACATTAGTATAAGACTATCTGTATTTACTAATACTATATAAGCTCCAAAAGCAATTAAAGCTAAAAATAATAAATTATTTATGAGGTTGTATTTTGGTAAACGAATATCTTTTAACGAACCGTTTAACTTTGCCCAAGCAACTAAACTTCCGGTAAAAGTAATACTTCCTATTATTATTGCTGCAATAATAGTTGTTACTATGGCAGATGAAGCTTTCATAGAATCTTCTACACCAATATTTTTGCTAAATTCTACCAATCCTATTAAGGTTGCACTTGCACCACCAAAACCATTAAATAAAGAAACAAGTTCTGGCATTTTAGTCATTTCAACTTTTATGGCAATAAGATATCCTATTACTGCACCAATAATTAAAGCTGTCCATATTAAAATATAATTTAAAGCAGGAACTTCAAAATCGTGTAAATATAATGTAGCAAGAATAGCTATAACCATACCAGCACCAGATAAAAGATTTCCTTTTTTTGCTGTTTCTGGATGACCTAACATTTTTAAACCAATAACAAAAGTTACTGTTGTTATTAAATATATAATTCCTAAAGCGATATTCATTATTTTTTCTTTTTAAACATTTGTAACATTCTGTCGGTAACTGCAAATCCACCAACAACATTTATTATTCCTAATACTATAGCAACAAATCCAAAAGCTAAGGCTATATAGTTTGTTGGATCAGCTTGTAGCATTACTAAAATTGCACCTACAATTACAACTCCTGAAAGAGCATTAGCACCTGACATTAAAGGTGTATGTAAAACTGTTGGAACATTTTTAATTAACTCTACCCCAATAAATACAGCTAGTATTAAAATGTATAAAAGTTGTAGGTTACTATTAATAAATTCTATTAAATTATCCATATTATTCTACTTTTAGTTTTTTCTGATTTTTCCTTCTTGTATAATTAAAGTTTCATCTGTTATTTCTTCATCTAATTCCCATTTAAATTCATTTTTATCATCAGTTAAATGTTTTAAGAAATTAAACATGTTTTTAGCATACAAATCACTTGCATTTGTTGAAACACTAATTGGAGAGATTGAGCTTCCAATTACTTTAACACCGTGTTTAATTATGGTTTTATCCATTTCACTTATTTCACAGTTACCGCCTTGTACTGCAGCTAAATCTATAATAACAGCCCCATTTTTCATTTGTTTTACTTGTTCTTCAGAAATTAAAACAGGAGATTTTCTACCAGGAACCATAGCAGTTGTAATTACTAAATCTGCTTTAAATAAAGATTTGTTAACGGCTTCTTTTTGTTTTCGGGCATAATCTTCAGAAGCAGTTTTAGCGTAACCACCTTCAGATTTTTCTTCACCAGTATTGTCAACAGAAATAAATTTAGCACCAAGAGATTCTGTTTGTTCTTTTGTTTCCATTCTAATATCTGTAGCTTCAACAACAGCTCCTAATCTTTTAGCTGTTGCAATTGCTTGTAATCCTGCAACACCAACACCGTAAATTAACACTCTTGCAGGAGTAATAGTTCCTGCTGCAGTCATCATTAAAGGAAATATTTTAGTCATCTCATTTGCACCTACAATAACTGCTTTGTACCCTGCAAGATTGCTTTGAGAGCTTAAAACATCCATATCTTGTGCTCTCGAAATACGAGGCATAGCATCCATAGAAAAAGCAGTTGCACCAGTAGCTGCAATAGCTTTTATTAGTTCCTCATTAGATTTATGGTATAATTGACTCATTAAAATATGAGATTTATCAATTAGCTTTAAATCTTCTAATGTAAAAGGATTAATTTTAATTAAAATTTTAGCTTCTTTAAAAACAACTTCTTTTTTTTCGACTTTTACGCCAACATTTTGATAATCTGAATTTTTATAAGCTGATGCAAATCCGGCATCTTCTTCTATTAAAACATCAAATCCGAGGGCAATAAGTTGTTTAGCAATATTTGGTGAAATAGATACTCTTTTTTCACTTTTCTGAGTCTCTTTTAATATGCCTATTTTCATTTACTTAAATATTTAAACTTTAATATTCCTAATTTTATATCATTTATAAAACGAGTGTATTGTTAAAAAACTTAAATTAATATATAGAAATTAATTTAAGTTTTATAAAGGTTTTTGTTCTGATAAAATGTCTAAATAATATAAAATCAAAACAATAAAATACTTCATTTTTATAATGTTATTTAAAACAGTATAAAAGTAATTTTTAAACCTTTATAAAAGGTTGATAAAAATCACATTTATGTTACCATTGTTTTAAAATGCAAAGAAACTATTTATGTTATAAATATTATAATAATGTAGCAGAAATAACATTTTTATTATTTAAGTTATTTCTTTAAACTAGTTGTATTATTTTTGAATATAAAATGTATTTTTAAAAAAAATTAAAAATTGAAGATTACTTTTTTAGGAACAGGTACATCACAAGGTATTCCTGTAATAAATTCTAAACATCCTGTTTGTTTATCAACAGATAAAAGAGATAAGCGTTTGCGTGTTTCTATTATTGTAGAATGGAATAATTATAAATATATAGTAGATTGTGGGCCAGATTTTAGATACCAAATGTTACGTGCAAATGTAAATGCTATAAATGGTGTATTATTTACTCATGAACATTCGGATCATACTGCTGGTTTAGACGATATACGTCCATATAGTTTTCAAATGGGAGGTGTTCCAATCTATGCTAAACAACGTGTTCTAACTAATTTAGCAAAACGGTTTGATTACATTTTTATAGATGAAAATAAATATCCGGGTGCACCTAGTGTACATCAAAATGTAATTGCTAATAAACCTTTTTTATTGGGTGATTTACAAGTAATTCCTATTGAAGTTTATCACGGTAAATTAAAAATTTACGGATATAGGTTTAAAAATTTAGCTTATTTAACTGATGTTAAAACCATTGAAGATTCTGAAAAAGAAAAATTAAAGAATTTAGATGTGTTAATTATTAATGCTATTCGCCATAAACCACATCATTCTCATTTAAATTTAGAGGAAGCTTTAACATTAATTAAAGAATTAAAACCTAAAAAAACATATTTAACACATATAAGTCAAGATTTAGGTTTTCATGCAGAAGTTGAACAAACATTACCTGAAAATGTGTTTTTAGCGTATGATGAACTTGTTATTGAAGTTGATTAAAATTATATTTTTTCAGCAATTAATAGAAAAAGGGGATATGTTTTATTGTTTTTTTTAATTTCATAACATACTGAGTAGTGGATTGTTTTAAATCCATTTTTTAAAAGCGTTGCCGTTAAATTTTCTTTTTTAAAACCATTGTGTCCATCAAAATCGGGTGATGAATTGTGAAATGTTCCATCTTCTTCAACTAAATCGGCTATACACAAATAACCATTTTTGTTTAATATAAGGTTAAATACCTGTATAGTTTTATCAATATTTTTAATATGATGCATAGTCATTAATGTGTAGATAACATCAATTTTTGAAACAGTATTAAAGTTTTTTAAAATATTGATTTTAAGAGGTTTAAAGTTTGTAATTTTTAATTGTTTAATTTTTTCTTTTAAAACATTTAGCATCCCTTCAGAAGTGTCAACAAGGGTAATTTCTTTAAAATAATTTTGTAATTGAAAACTTAATAAACCAGTTCCACAACCAAATTCTAATGCTTTAGTTTTTTTAGAAGGTTTAATAAATTTAATTATTTCTTCAGCAAAAACAGAAGCTCTTTTTATTTTTTCAGGATTATTGTCCCAATTTTCAGCTTTTTTATCGAAGTGAGATGTAGCCATTATTATTCAATTGTAAGGTTATATTTTTCTAATAAACCGGTAATTCCGTTTAAAGAAAATTTAGCATTTTTAATAGTATTAATTTCTGGATTTATAGAATAATTATAAGAGGTTCTAAAATCGGCTTTTTGTAAATCTGTATTTTCAAAAATAGCTTTATTTAAATCACAGTTTTTGAATACTGAATTTGGTATTTCTGCATCTACAAAATCGGTTTCTTGTAAATTACAGTTGGTGAATTTGGTGTTTTTTAGTTTTAATTGATAGAATGAAGCTAAATTTAATTGGCAATTATTAAAAGTAATAGCAAGTAAAAAAGGATTACACTCGCTAAAATTTAAACCAACTAATTTACAAGTATCAAAAATAACATCTTTAAAAGCAACATTTTTTATATTAGAATTACTGAAATTACAGTTAAAAAATTCACATTCTAAAAATTCGTTATTAGCAAGGTGTAAGGATGAAAAATTGCAGTTAATAAAAGTACAATTATCGTATTCTCCTTTTATAAAGTTGTTAGAAGTATAGTCTTTTCCTTTAAAAGTTTGACTATCTATATAATTAGTATTCATTTTATAAAATTACATAAAACATATTAAAATTTAACACAAAAAAAGCCCATCTGTTAAGATGGGCTTTTGTAAAAAATTAAGAAGTATATATTAAATTACTTTTACATTTACTGCGTTTAATCCTTTTTTACCTTCCTGTAAATCAAATTCAACTTCATCGCCTTCACGAATCTCGTCAATTAATCCAGAAATGTGAACAAAATGTTCTTTGTTTGAACCTTCTTCTGTAATAAATCCGAAACCTTTAGTTTCATTGAAGAATTTTACTGTTCCTTTACTCATCTTAAAAAATTTTATATTAATTATATTATAATGACAAAGATAATGCCAAGTTATGAGATAACCTAAATAAAACTACTTATTATTCAAATAGTTATGTAACACCTATTTACACTAAGAAAACCTTTTAAAATAAGTTAAATTTTAGCTTTTAATTTGCCTTTTTTTGAATTTATCGAATTTGTTTTCGGCTGTTTTTGGCCAACTGTTATTACTTAAATCAACATCGGCTGTTTCTTCATCTGGATCTATAGTAATTTTTTTAATTTCTTTGCTTGTAGGAATTACCTTGGTTACTTCGGCATCGTTTTTTCTCCAAATTTGTGCAGGATATTGTTTGCGTTCTTTGGTTCCATCGTTATATTCTAATTCAACAATAATAGGCATTACCAAATCTCCTGGTTTTTCAAATTTTAATTCGTAAAAATATTTAGGAGATTTTAATGTTGCTTTTTCTTCTGAAGAAAAGTTTTCATCTATATAATTACTTAAAGAACTAAAATCTTCAGCCGTATTATTTTTTAAATCCTCAGTAAATTCGTCACTGTCTTCCGATACTAAATATAATGAAGGTGGAATATCGTTTTTACTAATACCAAAACGCTCATATCTTTTAATTGCTTGTTCTGTTGGCTTATCTGTTATATGGTATTTTTTCACTTCTTTTATTCCAATATCTGTGTTTCCAGTGGTATAAAACCAACCTCTCCAAAACCAGTCTAAATCCATTGCAGAAGCATCTTCCATAGTTCTAAAAAAGTCAGCAGGAGTAGGGTGTTTAAATTTCCAACGTGTTGCGTATGTTTTAAAAGCATGGTCAAATAATTCTGGTCCCATAATGGTATGTCTTAATATCCACAATGCTGTAGCTGGTTTAGCATATGCATTATTTCCAAATTGATACACATCATCTCCCTTAGACATAATTGGAGCTAATTTAGATTGGTCTCCTTTCATATAGCCAACAATATTTTTTGGCAAACCTCTGTTTAACGGATAGTTATCTTCATAATCCATCATAGCTAGCATTTGAACAAAAGAATTTAAACCTTCATCCATCCAAGTCCATTGACGCTCATCAGAGTTTACAATCATCGGGAAAAAGTTATGACCTACTTCGTGAATGGTAACACCAATCATTCTGTATTTAGTTCTATCGTTATATGTTCCATCAGGATTAGGTCTTCCAGGATTAAAACAAATTTGAGGGTACTCCATACCCATTTGTCCATCTACAGAAATTGCTTTATGGTAAGGATAATCAAAAGTATGTCTAGAATATGTTATTAGTGTTTGTGCGGTTGCTCTAGTAGAATGGTCTCCATATAATGGATTTGCTTCTTTTGTGTAATAAGAATAGGCCATTACAGTTCTTCCATTTATATCTACCGCCATTGCATCCCAAATAAATTTTCTTGATGTTGCAAATGCATAATCTCTTACATTTTCAGCAAAAAATCTCCAGGTTTTTGTTTTTTTAGATTTTTTTTGTTCAGTTTTTGTAGCTTCATCTTGAGATACAATTAGTACAGGATTGTCAAAAGTTTTTCTTGCAGTTGCCAATCTAGTTTGTTGTGTTTTGGTAAGTACTTCACTTTCATTCATTAGAACTCCGGTAGCACCAAGAATATGATCAGCTGGTGTTGTTATAGAAACATCATAATCACCAAATTCTAAAGCAAATTCACTGCGTCCCCAAAATTGATCGTTTTGCCAACCTTCTACATTATTATAAACACACAACCTTGGAAAAAACTGAGCTATTACATAACTATTATTTCCATCTTCAGGAAAATGTTCAAAACCAGATCTACCGCCTTGCGTTACATGGTTATTAATATTATACCACCATTTTATTTTAAATGAATATGATTGACCAGGAGCTAATGGTTTTTCTAAATTTAAACGCATCATAGTTTGGTTGATAAGATAAGAAGCGTCGCTATCGTCCATATTTTTTACAAAATCAATTTTAAAACCTCCATCAAACTTATCTTCCATAAAAGTTTTTGAAAATTGAGAAGGTGTATATAATGTATTTAAACCACGTGATTGAATTTCAGGTGATTTAGAGTCTGAAGCTCGCACATTTTGATCTAATTGAAGCCATAAATATTCTAAATAATCTTTAGAGTTATTATGGTAGGTAATTATTTCTTCACCATAAATACGTTGGTTTTCATCATCTAAAATAAGATCCATTTTATAGTCCACTTTTTGTTGAGAATACTCATAACCTGGAGCTCCAGAAGCTGTGTGCTGATTGTTTGGTGTTGGTAATTCTTCATTCAGTTGTTTAAACTTACTGATATTATAGTGTCCTTTTTGTGTTTCTTTTTTTTCAATTTTTTGGGCTAAAATAACGGGTGAACTTAGTAAAATTGTTAGAAAGAGTAAAAATGCTTTTTTCATTTTAGAGATTTACGATTTTTTTAGAAATTGACTTTGTTAGTTAGTAATAAACTTAACATTAAACAGCACATATTTATTATAGTTACTGAGTGGGGTAGAAGTATAGTTAACTTCTTATTCGTTGCTTTTTAAATTTTTCAAATTTGGTTTCAGTATTCTTTGGCCAGCTGTTGTTACTTAAATCTACATCAGCTGTTTGTTGATCTGGATCAATAGTAATTTTTTTAATTTCTTTACTAGTAGGAATTACCTTGGTTACTTCGGCATCGTTTTTTCTCCAAATTTGTGCAGGATATTGTTTGCGTTCTTTTGTGCCATCGTTATATTCTAATTCAACAATAATAGGCATTACTAAATCTCCTGGTTTTTCAAATTTTAATTCATAAAAATATTTAGGAGATTTTAATGTTGCTTTTTCTTCTGAAGAAAAGTTTTCATCAATATAATTACTTAAAGAACTAAAATCTTCAGCCGTATTATTTTTTAAATCCTCAGTAAATTCGTCACTGTCTTCCGATACTAAATATAATGATGGTGGAATATCGTTTTTACTAATACCAAAACGCTCATATCTTTTAATTGCTTGTTCTGTTGGCTTATCTGTTATATGGTATTTTTTCACTTCTTTTATACCAATATCTGTGTTACCAGTGGTATAAAACCAACCTCTCCAAAACCAGTCTAAATCCATTGCAGAAGCATCTTCCATAGATCTAAAGAAATCAGCAGGAGTAGGATGTTTAAATTTCCAACGCGTTGCATATGTTTTAAAAGCATGGTCAAATAATTCTGGACCCATTATAGTTTGACGTAAAATAAAAAGGCCTGCAGCTGGTTTTGAATATGCATTTGCACCAAAATTAAATGTATTATCACCTTGTGTCATAATTGGAGCTAATCTACTTTGATCTCCTTTCATATAACCAACAATGTTTTTTGGATATTTTGTCATAGGAAACATAATAGAATCGTATTTATATTCTGCTAAAATTTCAACAAAAGAATTAATACCTTCATCCATCCAAGTCCATTGACGTTCATCTGAATTCACAATCATAGGAAAATAATTATGACCGATTTCGTGTGTAATAACACCAATCATTCCTTTTTTTGTTCTTTCGGTAAAGTTTCCGTTTTTATCGCCTCTTCCAAAATTAAAGCTAATCATTGGATATTCCATTCCCATTTCAACATTTATAGATGAAGCATGCGGATAAGGGTAATCAAAAGTGTGTTGAGAATAAACCTCTAATGTATTTGCAACAACTCTTGTAGAATGTTCTTGCCAAAGCGCTTTACCTTCTTCAGGATATAAAGAGTATGCCATTACTGTTTTTTCATTTAATTTAACAGCCATTGCATCCCACATATATTTATTTGAGGTTGCAAATGCAAAATCACGTACATTTTCGGCATTAAATTTCCAAGTTTTTGTTTTATTACTTTTCTCTTTTGAAGCTTCCATAGCTTCTTCAGGAGTTACAATAAATATTGGATTGTTATAGGTGGTTTTTGCTTCTAAATATCTTTTATATTGATTTTTAGATAATACTTCTTTCGGGTTTTGTAATTCTCCAGTTGCATTTAAAATATAATTTTTAGGTGTCGTTATTGAAACTTCAAAATCACCAAATTCTAAGGCAAATTCACTTGAACCCCAAAATTGTAAATTTTGCCAACCTTCAACATTATTGTAAACTGCTAAACGTGGATAAAACTGTGCAATAGCATAAGCTTTATTGCCATCTTCAAATATTTCAAAACCAGATCTTCCTCTATCTTCTTTATAGTTATTGATGTTATACCACCATTTAATATCAAACGTAAAACTTTTACCACTTGCTAATGCTGTTGGTAAATCAATACGCATCATTGTATTGTTAATTGTATAACTTAAATCGGTTCCATTAGCATCTTTTAATGCTTCAATTTTAAAACCACCATCAAAAGGTTTTCCCATAAAGTCTTTTGTAAAACTTGATGGCGTGTATGCTGCTCTAGGGCGATCAGCATTAATGTCTTTTGTTTTTGAATTTGCTGCACGTACGTTTTGATCTAATTGCACCCATAAATAGTCTAAATTATCTTTAGAGTTGTTATAATATGTAATTGTTTGATAACCTGAAATTCTGTGTTTTTCAGTATCTAAAACAATGTCCATTTTATAATCTACCTGTTGTTGCGTGTATTGGTAACCAGGAGCACCAGAAGCAGTGTGTTGCTTGTTTGGTGTTGGTAATTCTTCATTTAATTGTTTAAATTTACTAATGTTGTAGTGTCCATTTTGCTCTTTTTTTTCTTGTATGTTTTGAGCAAAAGTTGTAGAAGAAATTATTACTAAAGAAAGTAATAATAGGTAAAATTGTTTCATATTTATACGTTGTTTTTTTTCAAAGCTTACTTATTTATTTGTAACTGATAACTAAGTTTTGTGATACACTTTTTAACATTTAGTTATATTTTATTTCACAAATAAAATTTAAGGGTGTAAATTAATAATTTTAACAATATTTTCTGATAAAAATTAAAATTTTAACAAAGCTTTAAGTGTTTTGTTGTTTAAATAGAATGTTTTTTGAATATTGTTTGCATATATTTTAATTATATTTTGCTGATCTTCAAAATCTCTAATTAAACAGGTATTGTAAATATCTATTGAATTTAAAACTTTAACATCTGTAATTTCTAAATAAAACCGTACAATATCATCATCATATTCTTTTCCAATATATGTATAAGAAGCTGAATTATTATTTACAGCTAATTTAAAATTGTTATTTAGATAGGTTTCAAAATACTGGTCAATATTTGGAGCTTCATCTTTAGTAGCTAACTTAAGTTTTGTGTTATTATCTTTATTTAAAGTTAATTCAATATCATCAATAAAAAAGCCAATAATAATTTGTATAGATTGTTTTTCTTCTACGTATTCAATTTCACATAAACTTAAATAATATTTATGCATTGTAAATGAAAGTAGCGGAATTATAAGTACTAAAAATAAATAATTTTTAATTTTCATTGGTTAATTGTTCTTAAAGGTTTTTGCCCAATTTGTTTTAGTTAATTTATATCTTCTATCGGTACAATTGTCTCGTTTATTAAAAAAATCGTGATCTTTAATAAAAAATTTTTCTAAAATTTTTACAGATTTCATATTTATAATATTTACATCTGCAGTAATTATATTAAAATTTAAAGTTTCGAAACTAAAATTAATTAAACCTTTTGCAATTTCGGTACCATAACCTTTTCCCCAATATTTTTCTCTTAATCTATATGCAATTTCGGGTTCGTCTTCATTATTTTTTAATAATCCACAAATACCTATAAAATTAGAGCTTTCTTTTTCAATGAGACTCCATATTTTTTTTGTGGAGTTTTTTTCAAGTGCAATTAATTTTTTTAGTGTGATGTCGCTTTCTGTTTTAGACATAACTTTTTGAGGAATGGGATTCATAACATTTGGGTTTCCCATCATATCAAAAAAAGGTTCTGAATCCGAAATTTTTAATGTTCGAATTACCAAGCGTTCTGTTTCAAAAAGCATTGCTTCCATTTTAGTTGCTTATTTTTAAAAATAATAAGCTGCAAGAAACAAAAAATGATTTAAAATTATGGTTAAGTAGCTTTAAAAATATATTATTCATTTATTTTATTAAACTTTCTGCTTTGTACTATTAAAAAGTTTTTAATTTGAAATTCTGTACTGTTTATGTGATTGCTTAAACCATTGTCTTGACAATATTCTAAAAATAAATAAATTTTATGATCTGGAATATTTAATTCATCAATAAAAAAATCTGCCTTATAAAGTGTATATAATTTAGTTGGAAATTCTTCTAAAAGACGTTGATTTTTCAGTTCAGAAGCTTTTCTTGCTTTATTTTTACTTCGTATACCTTTTGTAATCAAACTAAAAATTGAAATAAAGTCAACACCAGTATTCCCATAAGTTGGATCAGTCATTCTACGTAAATCTGGACCCTTTTTTTTACTGTCTTCGTTGGTATTTAAGATCATTCCTTTTTGAACATCAATTTTACCAAAGTTTAATCTTATTTTTTGGTTTAATAAAACTTCGTCTAATTCATTAAAATTTTCTTCTAAGTAAACAAGTAATTTTTTTTCGTTAATATGTTTTTCTGAAATTTTAATAACTCTATTTGTATAATTTATAGAAGAGAATAAAATAGAATCTCCAAGTTTTGCATGTAGTGAAAATTCTCCTTTTGAATTACTAGAAGAACCGAGTTGTTGGGTGCGATTTAAAACATTTATATTTTCTAAAAATGTAGAGTCAGATTTTACAATTCCATCTATTACTACAAGTGATTTTTGAGCAAATAATTGCATATTTGTAACTAAAAAAAATAGTAATATTATCGTAAATTTATTTTTCAATTTCATTGTATAGAATGCTTTGTTCTTGTAAGATTTTTATGATTTCAAATAGTTTGTTTTCGTTGAATTTTTTAATAATATTTCTATTTTCACAATAATTAATAAAGTTATAAATTTTATCTTCAGGAATCTTTAAATCGTTTACAAAAAATGAGGTTCCAAATTTTCTTTTAAGTTTATCCGGAAATTTAAGATCGTTTTTTAGTTCTCTTTTTAATTTTTTTTCTGCTTCAAGTCTTTTGTCGGGTAACGAAAAACCTGTACCAACACCACCTCCTGCAGCAGTTGGATCGGTTAACCTCCTTGCATCTGGAGCTTTAGAAAAATCGGTAGCATAATCTGCTCCTAATTTATTAACCTGACTTCTATCAAAAGAAAAAGAATGTTTTGGTAAAGTTTCTTTTGGTTTATTTGCTAAATCAAAACTTAAATCACCAGTTAAACCGTTTAAAAAAACTTCATCTAGCTTGTTTATATTTTGTTCTAATAAAATACTTAGATTTTTGGTGAGTGCATGTTCTTTGGTTATTTTAATTTTTAGAGGTTCATATTGAATCGAAGAAATTAATAAAATATCACCTACTGAAGCTGTAATTTTAAATGTACCAGTATTACTACTAATTGTACCCATTTTATTATTTAAATTTACAACGTGTACATCACTCAATGTATTAGTTGAGTCAAAAATAACTCCAGAAAATGTGATGTACTTAATTTGTGCATTTGTATTTATGTTGCATAAAACAAGAAAACAAGACACTAAAAAATATTTTTTAATTTTTAATTTCATTATAATTTATACTTTCTACTTTTAAAATTTCAATAATTTCTAAAACTTTATTATTGTAATATTTAGTAAAGATATTTTTAGATTCACAATAATCAATAAATAAATAGATTTTGTCTTCTGGAATTTTTAGAGTTTCTATAAAAAAATCATCACCCAATTGTTTTCTTAGTTGAAATGGGAAATCTTTCTTTTTTTTTAGTTTTCTTTTTAAAGCTCTTTCATTTTCTAGTTGTCTGTTATATTTACTACCTTGAGCACCACCTGCTATATATAGCGGATTTGTAAAAGACTCGGCATTTACATTTTTTTTATATCCAAGCTCATCTCCGGGTAATTTTTTATCTAAATCACTTAATTTGTATACAAAGTTAGGCTTTACAGTTGTATCTTTCGGTGTTTTTTTAAAATCTATGTCTAAACTACCTGTTAAACCGTGTAAAAAAACTTCATTTAAAATAGTTACGGTAGGTACTAATTTTATAATTAATGAATTTGATTGTATGTGGAATTTTGAAATAGTAATTTTTTTATTTTCATATTCAATAGAAGAAAAAAGCAGTATATCTCCTTGTTTTGCTAAGATTTTAAAAGCTCCGTTATTATTACTAATTGTGCCAAAACCATTATTTAAATTTACTATATGAATATCGCTAATAGCTTTATTATTAGAATAAATAGTTCCCGTTATTGTAACTAGTTTTTCTTGTGAAAAAGAGTTTGTAGTTATAAAAATGAAAAAAGTTAGGTTGGTTAAGGTTAATTTCATTATAACAAAGAACGTTATTGAAATCTTAAAATAGTATTAAGGCTATTGTAAATTAATGTTAAAAGCAATAAAAATAGTATATTTGGTAAAACTTTATATTTATGAAGAAATTACTTATTGCAAGTACTTCTACCGTACATGGTAAAAAGTATTTAGAATATATTTTACCAGAGTTATCCGAATTTTTTAAAGGTGTTAACGAAATTTTATTTATTCCATATGCTAGGCCAGGAGGGATTTCGCACGATGCTTATACTGAAATTGCAAGTACTGCTTTTGAAAAAATTAATATAAGAGTTAGAGGAATTCACGAATTTAAAAATCCGTTTGGTGCAATTAATAGTGCTAAAGGTATTTTTACTGGAGGAGGAAATACATTTTTATTACTAAAACAATTGTATGATACTAAGGTGATTTCCAGTTTAAAAAATGTTGTAGAAAATGGGACTCCTTATTTTGGAACAAGTGCAGGAAGTAATATTACAGGTTTAACCATTCAAAATACAAATGATATGCCCATAATTTACCCAAAGAGTTTTACTTCATTTGGGTTTGTTAATTTTAATATTAATCCGCATTATTTAGATCCAGACCCAAACTCAACACATATGGGTGAAACTAGAGAAACACGTATTAACGAGTTTCATACATTAAATAAAATCCCAGTTTTAGGTTTAAGAGAGGGAAGTTGGATACACGTTAATGGTAGTAAAATAGTATTAAAAGGCCCATTATTTGCACGTTTATTTCAACAAGGAAAACAACCCTTAGAATTACCTCCGGATTCAGATTTAAGCTTTTTAATGTAAGTTTAAAGTTAAGGCAATTATATGTGCATCTGGAGACTTTTTAATGCTATCGGTTAATTTATTATATGAATTTATAATTTTTAGAGTATCTATTTTAGTGTTCTTTAATTGATCTCTTAAAATTATTGCTGCAATATAAGAGTTGTTATTTTGTGCGATATAATTGTAACTAAAATCTACGTATTCTTGTTCAATTTCTTTCATTTGACGACTAATATCAGCTAATTGATTAGCATTATTTTCCAATCTATATTTTTGAAATTGAGGAAATAGATACGTTATTTTTTTAAATATTTTTTTAGAGTTTAATTGGTAGTTTTTAAATTCAGAATTTAATTTAGAACCCTCTATTGGAGTATTTTCAAAATCGTTAGCATCAATAGTTATGGTTATATCTGCATTTTCTACTATTAATATAACTGTTGAAGAATATTGTTTGAAACTAATAGCAAAACGTTCTGGATATTCTACAAAACCTTTAAAAGAGAAGGTGTTGTTTTTAACTTTTGAAGAATCAATAACATAAATTGAGTTTTCAATAATTTTGTTTAGATAAACTTCTTGTGGATGAAAATTTTTTAAAGTACCATGAATTGTAAATGTATTTTTAACTACAGAAATATTCTCTTTTTCAGGAACTTTCTCTTTTTTACAAGCACTTAAAACAAGTATACAACTGCAAATAAAAATTAGATTTTTTATTGCATTTGTATAAGTTTTATTCATTATTAAGTTGTTTATATAAAATTAATAATACGTTTATTAAATACACAAACTTTAATAGTTTACATATTCAATAATTTCAATACCATAACCTGTCATACCAACTCTTTTTCTGAATGATGAAGCATTAGAAAGTACTTTTAACTTTGTTATACCTAAGTCGTGTAAGATTTGCGCACCAATTCCAAAATCTTTTTCATCCATTTTTAAATTTGGAGTATATGCTTCGTTATTAGCTTGGCTTTCTTTTAAAATTGCCAATCTTGTAAGTAAATTAAAATTTTGATTTTCTTGGTTTATAAAAACAACAGCACCTTTACCAGCCTTATTTATGGCTTCAAAAACACCTTTTAATTTATCATCAGGATTTTTAGTAAGTGTACCTAAAATATCATTATTTACTAATGTTGAATTAACTTTAACTAAAACTTCTTCACCTTCGGTCCAAGTTCCTTTAGTTAAAGATAAATGTACTTGTTTATTAGTGGTTTGTTTATAGGCTCTTAATCTATATTCTCCAAATCGAGTGTTTATTGTAAAATCTTCAGTAAGTTCAATTAGAGAATCGTGTTGCATTCTATATTCAACTAAATTTTCAATAGAAATTACTTTTAAATCGAATTGTTTTGCAATTTTAACTAATTGAGGAAGACGTGCCATTGTTCCATCTTCATTCATAATTTCAACAATAACACCTGCAGGTTTTAGACCTGCTAAACGCGCTAAATCTATAATAGCTTCTGTATGTCCAGTTCTTCTTAAAACACCACCTTCGCGTGCTTTTAAAGGGAATATATGACCTGGTCTACTTAAATCGTGTGGTCTGGTTTCAGTATCGGTTAAAGATTTTACGGTAATTGCTCTATCATGAGCTGAAATTCCTGTGGTAACACCTTTTCCATGAAAATCTATAGAAACTGTAAAAGCAGTTCCAAGTGGGTCGGTATTTAAGCCAACCATTAAATCTAAGTTTAATTCTTTACATCTTTTTTCAGTAATAGGGGCACAAATAAGACCTCTACCGTTAGTAGCCATAAAATTAATCATTTCTGGAGTTACTTTGTCTGCAGCAGCTACAAAATCACCTTCATTTTCTCTGTTTTCATCATCAACAACAATTACTACTTTACCATTTTTAATATCGGAAATTGCTTCTTCAATTGTATTTAATTTTATTTCTTTTGTTGGAGTTCTCATGGGTTTTTAATTGATTTTTTATTAAATCTATTGAAAAATTTTTTTATTGAATCTAGAACGGAATCTATGTTAAATACTCCCATTCCTTGGGTTGCTTTTCTGGTTAATAAGATACCAAAGGGTAAAAGTATTATTGTTGATACCCAACCACCTAATGAGGTAGTAATGGCACTTTCTTCTGATAAATTTTTTCCAAATTGTGAAATGAAAAAATAAATTACAAAAATTGTAATTGCCATTATCATTGGTAATCCAAAACCTCCTTTTCGTATAATAGAACCTAAAGGGGCACCTATAAAAAAGAGTACAAGGCAAGCTAGCGAAAAAGAAAATCTATAATTATATTCATAATCATATAAATTTAGTCGCTTTCGATCTCGTTTAATTTTATCTTTTTGATTTTTTATTCTGTCTGTAACCCGTTTTAAATTTTGAACGGCATCTCTTGTAATATTAGATTTATTAGTGGTGGTAAAGTTATCTAATATTTCAGGTTTTAAAATGGTGTCTCTAATAGAGTCGGGGTATTTATATAGTTTATTTGCTTTAACCGACCTGTAAAAATCGTTGGAGCGTAACCTCAGATATTCATCATAACTAGATTTTTCAACTTTTGAAATAGAATCTAACTGATTTATGCTTAACATTCCATGATGTTGCGTTATATCTTCATTATCTAATTTTTGATCATCATTAAAAGCAGAAATATCAATATTAATTGTGTATGTATCGAATTTTGCTGCAGAGGCGGGCATTTTTTTCCGTTCTTTTTGTGTCATAGCACGTTTGCTATGCTCTTCATAATAATTACCATCTTTTAGAGTTAAGGTCATATATTTACTTCCTTCCTCCGTAGATATTTCACCGTTTTTAGCAGTAATTATTTTTACTTTCCCTTGGTTATTTGTTAAATCGGCAATTTGAACATTTTTCAGTAAATTTTCTTCTTCGCCATATTTTTCATCAAATTTAATATTAAAACCAGGAATTTCTGTATTAAATGCACCAGGAACCAGTGCCAAAGCTGGTTTCTTTTTTTTCATATTTAAATACAGGTTCTTTTGTTTTAATGTTGCCCACGGATAAATATTATTTAAGAAAACAAAGTTTAAACCACTTAATAGTACTGTTAATATAACCAATGGTTTAATAACTCTTCTTAAAGAAATACCAGCAGATTTTATGGCGGCAAATTCGTAATTTTCAGATAAATTACCTAATGCCATAATGGATGATAATAATATACCAATTGGTAAAGCTGTTGGTGTTAGTATTAACGATAAATAACCAAGAAATTTTAAAATAAAAAATATATCGATTCCTTTACCTGCAATTTCATCAAAAGCTAACCATAGTGCTTGCATTACAAGCACAAAAAGAACCACAAAAAATGTGGCTAGTAAAGGCTGTAGAAAGCTTTTTAAAATGTATTTATCAAATATTTTCAACGCTGTTTAATTTGGTTCAGAAATCGTATAATTTTTTTGACCTCTGTATTTTGCTTCGTCAAAGATAAAAAGCTTTTCGGATATAGGTTGATTTGTTTTAAAAGTTCTTACTTCAAGTGTTGTAATTGTACTGTTTTTACCGGTTTCAATAATAGTATAGATATGTTTTGTTCTACTATCAATACCAACCATTACATTATCTATTTCAGAATCGCTGTCTATTGGTGTTAACTTAACATATTGAATTTTGATTCCTTTGGTGTTTTTTAATTCACCCATTTGGTAATTAAAGCCTTTTTTATAAAATGAAAATATTTTTGAAGGAGTTAGTGTTTCATTTTGATTGTTTGATGCTTTTTGAATAATTACTTCTTCATCTTCGTGTATTATAATATACGTTTTTGTTCCATCAAAAATTTGTTCTGTTCCCATATAATTTAAATGGTATTTTTCACCTTTTAAATTAACACTACCTAATGTTTCTTGATGAACATCAGCGTCGTAATTATCTATTCTATGATTAAATTCAAGATAAATATTTGAATAACCTTCTACTTTTTGAGCAACTTCATCAAGTAAGGCTTTAGCTTTACTTGCGTCTTGACTAAATACATTTGCAGTTAATAAAAAAACACTTAGTACTAGTATAATTCTTTTCATGATTTGTTGTTAAACTTTTTATATTATTTTTCCCCGTCTAATAATTGATTTAGAGCCATTTCATCTGGAATTAGCACCTGCCTTGCCTTGCTACCTTCAAATTGACCAACTATACCTGCGGCTTCTAATTGATCAATTATTCTACCAGCTCTATTGTAACCTAGTTTTAATTTACGTTGCAATAAAGAAGTAGAGCCTTGTTGAGCTAAAACAATAACTAATGCGGCATCTCTAAATAAAACATCTCTTTCGCTGATATCTACATCAAGACTTGTGCCAACTTCTTCGCCATTATATTCTGGTAATAGATATGCGCTTGGATATGCTCTTTGTGATCCAATATAATCAGTAATTCTTTCTACTTCTGGTGTATCTACAAATGCACATTGTAAACGAATTACATCATTTCCATTGGTAAATAACATATCACCTTTACCTATTAATTGATCTGCTCCTGATCCATCTAAAATTGTTCTAGAATCTATTTTTGAAGTAACTCTAAAAGCAATTCTAGCAGGGAAATTTGCTTTAATAATACCTGTAATAACATTAACAGAAGGTCGTTGTGTTGCAACAATTAAATGAATTCCAATGGCACGTGCTAATTGTGCTAATCGGGCAATTGGTGCTTCAACTTCTTTACCTGCAGTCATAATTAAATCTGCAAATTCATCAATTACTAATACTATATAAGGTAAAAAAGTATGACCATTTTCAGGGTTTAATTTTCGTTCTTTAAATTTTGTATTGTATTCTTTAATATTACGAACCATAGCTTTTTTAAGCAAATCGTAACGATTATCCATTTCAATACATAAAGAATTTAGGGTGTTAATTACTTTTGCGGTATCTGTAATTATAGCATCTTCTGTATCGGGTAATTTTGCAAGATAATGGCGTTCTATATGGTTAAATAATGTAAGTTCTACTTTTTTTGGATCTACCAATACAAATTTAACTTCAGCAGGATGTTTTTTATACAATATCGAAGTTAAAACAGCATTTAAACCTACAGATTTACCTTGACCTGTAGCACCTGCCATTAATAAATGTGGCATTTTAGCTAAATCAAAAACAAATGTTTCGTTAGAAATTGTTTTTCCCATTGCAACAGGTAATTCCATTTCCGAATTTTGAAATTTTGCAGAGGAGATAACAGATTTCATAGAAACCATTGTAGCTTTTTTATTAGGAACTTCTATACCAATAGTTCCTTTCCCAGGAATTGGTGCAATAATTCGAATTCCCATTGCCGATAATGATAGTGCAATATCGTCTTCTAAATTTTTAATTTTAGAAATTCTAATACCTGCTTCTGGAACAATTTCATAAAGCGTTACTGTTGGTCCTACAGTCGCTTTTATTTTGGCTATTCCAATATTGTAATTGTTAAGCGTTTCAACAATTCTATTTTTGTGATTTTCTAATTCTTCTTGATCAATAGAAATACTTTCGTCGTAATCTTTTAAAAGGTTTAACGTAGGGAAAGTATAGCTACCTAATTCTAAAGTAGGGTCAAATTCTCCAAAATCTTTAACTAATTTGTTAGGTATGTTTTCTGCTACATGAGTTTCTTCAACAATTTTTTCGACATCTATGGTTACTTTTTCATCAGTATCTTTAGATTCTTCTTTTTTAGTAGTAGGTTTTTTGTTGTCTATTTCTAAATCAAAATTGGTGGTTTCTTTTTCTTCTTTAGATTCTACAGGAGTAGTTAAAGGTGCTTCTATTGGATTTTTAACAACTTCTGGTTTTACTTTAATTTCAGAATTCTTTACAACTTTTTTTTCAGGGAAAAGGTTTTTAATTTTTTCTGGCGTTAATTTAAATCGTAATACTAAATATGAGATTAATAAAAAAAGTAGTACTAATAGTAAACCTGTTTTTCCTAAAAACTGTTGGAAATAACTATTCAATTCGTAACCAATTACGCCTGCTAACAATGCGTTTTTAGAACTAAAAAAACCAATTGTAATTGAAAGCCATATTATGCCTAAAATACCCCAGCCCCAATATTTTTTGATATGCTGTAAACTTCCTTTTAAAAATATAGCTATTCCAGATAAAAATAGTAAAACCGTGATGTATATTGAAGCAATTCCAAAACCATTATAAATAAAAAAATGGCTAATACTAGCTCCAATTTTACCTAATAAGTTTTTAACAGTAATATTTTTATCTGTAAAATTAGAAAGTTGACTTTGATCTTCTTGCCAGTTAAAAAGGTAAGAAAAAAAGGAAATTAATAAAAACACAGCAAATAACATGGTAAAAACACCTATTAATGTTTGTGTTTGTCTATTTCCAAAAAATGAATTTATTTTTTGGAAAACAGGTTTTCGTTTCGTTTTAGATTTTATCTCTTTCTTTTTTGCCATTGGTATTTATATGCCACAAAAATATAAAATTATTGTGATTGCTGTTGTATTACTAAAATATTTTAGGAATATAGATTATAAAACCAATAATAACAGCAAATATTGCAGCAAAAAAAGCAGCACCTGCAGAAATATCTTTTATAGTTCCAATTTTTTTATGGTATTCTGGATGTATAAAGTCTGCGATTTTTTCAATTGCAGTATTTAAAGATTCTGCTACCAAAACAAGTCCAATTGCAAAAATTTGGAACATCCATTCGGTAGCAGAAATTTGTATAATAAAACCAAAAATGGTCATTATTATAGCAATAATAACCTGTGCTATAATACTTTTTTCTGAAGTAATTAAAATCCAAAATCCTTTAGCTGCGTATTTAACAGCTTTTATTCTATTTAAAATAAAATTACTTTCTAAATTCATAAAATTAAAGTGCTTTTAAAGCAGCTTCATAGTTTGGTTCGTCAGCTATTTCCGGAACTTGTTCTGTATAAGTAACAATACCTTCTTCATTTACAATAACAATAGCTCTAGAATGTAGGTTTGCTAATGGTCCATTTTTAATTGTTAAACCGTAATCTTTTCCAAATTTACCTTTAGCAAAGTCAGATAATGTAATTACATTTTCTAAACCTTCAGCACCACAAAAACGTGCTTGAGCAAATGGTAAATCTCTAGAGATACACAATACTTTTGTGTTTTCTAATTTAGCAGCTTCTTCATTAAATTTTCTAACTGAAGCGGCACAAGTACCTGTGTCTAAACTAGGGAATATGTTTAAAATTAGTTTAGATCCTTTAAAATCTTTTAATTTAGCTTTTGATAAATCTGCTTTTATTAAAGAGAATTTAGGAGCTTTTTTACCAGCTTTTGGTAATTTTCCTGACGTTTTAAAAGGATTTCCTTTTAGTGTTATTTTAGTCATATTTGTATATTTTTTAGTTAAAAAATCAAAGTTAGGTTAAAAACTAAAATATACGAATTAATTTGTGAATTTTTAATGAATTTAAATTTTAAAGATAACTAAACTTTAGAGAGAAATAGATATATAAAATCTTGTATATTCGCAGCCTAAAATATTTTAATTGAAATTAGCAAAATACACATCAGAATTTAAAAACAATATAAAGTTAGCTACTCCAGTAATGATGGGCTCTTTAGGGCATTTATTAGTTGGGCTAATTGATGATATAATGGTTGGAAGATTAGGTGCAGTTGAACTTGCAGCTACTTCTTTAGGAAATAGTATTTTTTTTATTACTCTTTCCGTAGGTTTAGGTTTTTCTTTTGCAATTACTCCATTAATTGCTGAGTCTGATGGAGAAGGAGATAAAGAAAAAGGTAGAAGTATTTTTCAACACGGTATTATTTTAACAGCTATTATTGGGCTTGTTATGTTTATTGGATTGCTATTTTTGAAACCAATATTATACCATTTAGATCAACCAGAAGAAGTTGTAGTGTTAGCAATTCCTTACTATGAAATTGTTGCTTTTTCTATGATTCCTTTAATGCTTTTTCAAGGCTTTAAACAGTTTGCAGACGGATTGTCTCAAACTAAATATGCCATGTGGGCAACAATTTTAACAAATGTTGTAAATGTTATTTTAAACTTTACATTAATTTATGGATTTTGGATTTTTCCGCGCTTAGAATTGGTAGGCGCTGCTTTAGGAACACTAATATCCAGATTTGTAATGGTGTTTTTTATATATTTTATGATTGCTAAAAAAGACAAGTTTGCAATTTATTTGAAAAGATTAAAATTTGAAGAGCTAAATAAAGAACGTTTTTTAAAAATATTAAAATTAGGTTTTCCATCTGCTTTACAAATGCTTTTTGAAGTTGGTTTATTTACATCTTCAGTCTTATTAGCAGGAACTTTAGGTGCATTTCCACAAGCAGCAAATCAAATTGCGTTAAAATTATCATCCTCAACATTTATGGTTGCCGTTGGAGTAGGAGTAGCAGCAACTATTAGAGTTGGAAATCAGAAAGGTTTAAAAAATTATAAAGAATTAAGGCGTATTGCTTTTTCTAATTTTTTAATGATTTTAATTTTAATGGCAACCTTCTCTGTTGGATTTATGGTGTTTAAAGATTATTTACCATTAATTTTTACAGACAATAAAGAAGTAATTAAAATAGCATCAACATTATTAATAATTGCAGGTCTTTTTCAATTGTCCGATGGCCTTCAGGCTGTAATTTTAGGAGCTTTAAGAGGTTTGCAAGATGTAAATATACCTTCAGCATTAACATTTGTAGCGTATTGGATTATAGGTTTTCCAATAAGTTATTATTTTGGAACTAAAGCTGGTTTTGGTACATTTGGAATATGGATAGGACTTTTAGTTGGTCTTACGTTTTCAGCTTTATTATTATTTATAAGGTTTAATTATTTAACAAATAAATTAATTCAAGAAAAAAATGGAATTACCTAAATTTTTAATGGGAGATAATACAGATTGTTCAAATGATATTTTTGTAATTCATACAGAATTTCCGAGATTCATAATAAATCTAATTGATGATGAGATTGAATGGTTGGAAGATTTTGAAGGGACTGATAGAGAAGAGTTAGAACTTCAAGTAGCTACACTTATTGATCAATCAAGTGAATTTTATGATAGAGAAATGAAACGCTACGAAGCGGAATAATATTAAAATTTCAGATTCATTTTAATATTTAATACTCTTGGTGTCATATAGTTTGGAATGCCATAAAATTGCTTAGAATAAACATCTCTAACCCAAGTATTGGTAATTGAATTTTGCACATCGAACATGTTAAATATTTCAAATCCTAGTGCAAATTCTTTAATGTTTTTTAACTTACCAGATGTATGTACATTATTAGCATCTGCAAAAACATATGAAATTCCAATATCGGCTCTTTTATATGCGTTTAGTCTATTTTGATATTCGTAAGGATTTGCATAAGAAGGGCTACCACCTGGTAGACCTGAATTGAAAACTAAATTTAAATACATTCTAATTTTAGGGATATTTGGAACATAATCTTGAAATAACATTCCGAATTTAAACCTTTGGTCTGTAGGGCGAGCAATATAACCTTGATTGTTATAATTTTCTTCAGTTTTTAATAAACCAATGCTTACCCAACTTTCGGTTCCAGGAACAAATTCACCATTTAATCTTAGATCTACACCTGTAGCATACGCAGTTGCATTATTGTTGGCACTATATCTAATTTTAACATTATCTACGGTATAAGTGTTTACATTGGTTAAGTTTTTATAATAGATTTCTGAAATAAATTTAAAAGGCCTGTTCCAGAGTTTAAAACTATAATCATTACCTAAAACCACTTGCACCGATTTTTGTGTTTTTACAGCTGTATTAACTACACCATTATAATCTCTTAATTCTTTATAAAATGGAGGTTGGTTATACATTCCTCCTGCAATTCTAAAAAGCATATCTTTTTGCCAATCAGGTTTTATTGCAAACTGACCTCTAACACTATAAATTATTTGATTTGAAGTTTCAAGATTTTCGCCATTAACATTCCAATTATGAGAACGAACTCCCAAATTATACCATATTTTATGGTTGTCCCAATTACTGTTTTTGCTGTATTGTGCAAACCAAACTAGTCTGTCAATTTTTATATGATTTTGTGAATCAATACTTTGATAAGGTGTTATTTCGCCAGAAAAAGGTTCGTAAGGTTGATTGTTAGTTGTGAAATCTGGTGGTGGTACATTAAAACCTAAAGAATCTACAACTTCCCATTCTTTAATGCGATCTTTTATATCTTCATATTGATATTTAATACCTACTTCAAATAAATGATTGTTTTTTTTATAGGTTGCTTTAAGTTCTGCATTATTAATAAGTGCATCTATTGTGTTTCTAGCGTGATTTAATTGAGAACCGATCCCTTCATAAAATTCAACTTCACCAAAATCTTCAGAGCCAAAATCGTTGTTTACTTCTCCAATATTATAACTTGCTAAAATATCGTAATATTCTTCTTCTATGGTATGATAAGCAGATGTTGTTAGTGAAAGGTTTAAATTATCGTTTACTTTGTAACTTCCTTTTAAGGCACCAAAAACAGTTTTAAATTTGTCCTTTTCTTGTCCGTCGTAATACACAATTAACTCTTGAGGGTCTGAAATTGTTCCAAATTTAGTTCTTCTGGTTTTAGGAATATATTTGTAATTATTGAGTGCATAATTTCCTAAGAAATCTATTTTTAATTTAGGATTTATAACATAAGATAAAAAAGCTTGAACATCTGTAAAATTAGGTTCCGCGTTAGTTTCTATATCTTTACTGTTGATAAATAAACTGTTGTTTCTATAGCGAACACCAATTAAAGCGCTTAGTTTTTTATTAGAAGAAATACCTTCGGCAGTTATACTTCCACCTAAAAGGCTTGCATTTATATTTGCGCTAAATTCTGTTGGAGTTCTATATGTTATATCTAATACCGATGCTAATTTATCTCCATATTTAGCTTGAAAACCGCCTGCAGAAAAATTTACATTTTGAACCATAGCACTGTTTACAAAGCTTAAGCCTTCTTGCTGACCAGACCTTACAAGAAAAGGTCTATAAACTTCTATGCCATTAATATAAATTAAGTTTTCATCAAAATTTCCACCTCTTACATTATACTGTGTGCTAAGTTCATTATTATTGTTAACTCCAGGAAGTGTCATTAAAATATTTTCTACACCTTCATTTGCACCTGGAATTTTTGCAACAGTTTCGGTATTTATATTTAAAGTTCCTTGTGCATCTTTTTTTCGATCTTCAACAAGTATTTCATTAATTTCTTCAATTTGGATAGTTAAAGTAGGGGAGAAACGGAATGTTCTGTTTTGTGGAATTGTAACTTTTTTTATAAATGTTTTATAAGAAACATGACTAAATTTAATTACAATTTCTTTTTCAGCAGGTATTTGTAATAAATATTCTCCATCATTATTTGTAGTTGTTCCGTAATTTGCATACGTAATTGAAACACCTTCAATAGGAGTTTTTGAAGTGTTTTTTACAGTACCTTTAATTGTTGCTTTTTGGGCAGTTAAAGTAACTGATGCAAATACTAAAAAGAATAGTAATATATAATTTTTCAAATGATGATACTTATTTTTTTCTAAAGAAGGTAGCATTTAAAGTGGTACTGTTTCCAACATTATCTGTTACTGTTATTTTAAGATTGTGTTGGGCTGTGGTAAAACTTTTATCGTTTAAATTATAAACTAATAAATTTGTTTTCGGATCGTATTCTAATAAAATCCATTCTCCATCAATTTCTCCTCTATAAGATTTTATACCAGATTCATTATCTATAATTTTTATCTTTAATTCGTTATAATTTGTTATCCATTGTTCATTTTTAAAATTAACTAAAGAGACTTTAGGTTTCTTATTATCAGTTAATAATGTGAAATTTCCTAAACTTTTAGTTGAAGTGTAAAAAGTAGTACTCTTTTTAACAGTAGTTTCATAATCGGTTCTTCCTCTAGTATCAATTGAAGCTATGTAAAGCTGTTTTTTTTGACTTTCAGTATATTTTGAAACATCAAAAGTTAAGGTGTATTTTTTGTCTAAAGGTATTGTAGGAGTATGTACTTTTACAATAGAATCTTGTTGCACTTCAAAATCTAAATAAAAATCGTTATAAAAAGTATACTTAGGAAAAGCAACGGTAATTCCATCTTTTTTAAAAACATTAAAAATAGAACGTTTAATTTTATAAGGAGTTTTTTTAATTTTTTCTTTTACTAAAATAGTATCGTTACTACCTGTAATAGGAATTGTAATTTTTTGACTATTGCCTTTAAAATCTTTTGCAATAATTTCAACAGTATAGTCCATTCCATCTTTAATAGTTATGTAGCCATTGCTATTTGTGTTTGTATACACACTTAATTTATTTGCAGGTTCAATAAAGCATTTTTGAATACGTTGTTTTAAAGTATTAAAACGTTCATAATCAATTAGCAAGTTTATATACTTGCTTTCGTAAAATGAAAAAGATTTGGCGTTAAATTCATGCACTTTTTTTCCGTTAACATTTAAAGACAAGCTATACAATCCGTTTTTGTTGTATGCTCCATCTAATTGATCGTAGGCATTTATTCCAAAGCCTATAGTTCCAAAAGCTTTTATTTTTTTAGATAATAAATCCCCATTATTTTGTTTTACTAAAGCTATTTGTATTGGTTTAGAAATTTTATTAATGTGAGAATTTTCACTTAAAGAGTAACCAATTAAGGTATTAATCCTTGGTTTTTTAGTATCGTTAATTTCAATACCAAACAACATTGGATTTATAGGTTTTTCGGTTTTGGAGTCTCTTATTTCAAAATGTAAATGTGGTCCACCTGATCCACCAGTATTACCCGAATATGCTATAATTTCATTTTTAGAAATAGGTAAAGCAGCAGCAGAAGGGAATAATTGTATTTCAAAACTCTTCTTTTTATATTGTTGTCTTTTTACGTAATCTTCAATTTTTTTACCGAATTTTTTTAAATGAGCATATACAGTTGTATAGCCATTTGGATGGGTTATATAAAGCGCTTTTCCATAACCCCAGTGTGAAACTTTAATTCTAGAAACATAGCCATCTGCAGGTGCATAAACATCTAAACCTTCTTTTCCTAAGGTTTTAATATCTAAACCAGCATGAAAATGGTTGCTCCTTAATTCTCCAAAAGTTCCAGATAAAACCATTGGTATTTTAAGAGGGTTACTAAAATAATTTACAGGATAATTATCTTTAGAATTAGCATTTCCTTGGCTAAAACTAGAGCCATAGATGCATAAAAATAGTATTAAAATTGCTTTTTTCACATTTATTATTTTAGGCTAAAATACTAAATATTATTTTTTGTAAAGTCTAAAAATTCAATGAATTATTAATAAATATTGTAAGTTTTTTACAAAATGCAAAAAAAACAGTTGTAATATTGGCATACTAACACTAACTTTGTACTTATAGTTTACATTCTATAGTTATATATGAGTAATTTAAATGAAGTTGTTAATTTATTTGAAAGAAAACTTAACATTCTTTTAGAAAATTATAATTTTTTGAAAGAAGAAAATGAGGTTTTATATAATAAAATAGCAGATTTAGAACATCAAATAGCTAAAGAAAAGCAAGTTAATGAAGATATTGAAAATAAATATCAAACATTAAAAATAGCTAAAACTATAGAAGGCAGTAAAGAGAATAGTAGAAATACTAAATTGAAAATAAATGCTTTAATTCGTGAAATTGATACATGTATCGCTCAATTAAGCGAATAAGATCTTTCAAAATAAATGGCAGAAACACTAAAAATTAAAGTTACAGTTGCAGGTAGAGTATATCCTCTAAGAGTTAAAAACGCTAACGAGGAACAAGGAATGCGTAAGGCGGCAACAAAAATTAATGAATTAGTGAGTAATTTTGAAAAAAATTATGCAGTTAGTGATAAACAAGATGTTTTAGCAATGTGTGCTTTACAGTTTGCTTCATTAATTGAAATAAAAGCTATTAATAAGGAAGAAGATATGACAGAAGCAATAGAAAAAATAAATAAATTGAATGTTTTAATAGATGAACATTTAAACAAATAAGTTCTTTAAAATAATATTAATTAATAATACTGCCTACATTAGTTATTGTTTGTTAAACTCAACGTCACATTTTTATGAAGAGTGAGTCTATACTATTAGAGCAAGCCGTCTAGAACGGATCCTCGACCAGTTAGTTAGCTCTAAACTTGTTTTTTAGGAGTTTAATAAAAACCCAACTAGTGTAGGTTTTTTTATATATAAATTTGAAATATGGTAGAATATATAGTGTCAATTGTAATTGGCATAGCAATAGGATTAGCAATAGGTTATGTAATTGCAAAATCGCTTGAAAAAAAGAAAGCAACTAAAATTTTAAGAAATACAAAGAAAGAAGCAACCTCTATAATTAGAGAAGCTCAGATTGAAGCAGCTGCTATTAAAAAAGATAAAATACTTCAAGCAAAAGAAAAATTTATTGAACTAAAATCTGAACACGAAAAAGTAATTATTGGTCGTGATAAAAAAATTGCTGAAACAGAGAAAAGAGTAAGAGACAAAGAATCTCAAGTTTCTCAAGTACTTGATAAAAATAAAAAATTAAATATTGAAGTAAAGTCTAAAATAGACGATTATAATAAAAAAATTGACTTTTTAGAACGAAGAACTGAAGAAGTAGAGAAATTACATAGAAAGCAAGTTGAAAACTTAGAAGTAATTTCTGGTTTATCTGCAGAAGATGCTAAAAAAGAATTGGTAAGTTCTTTAAAAGATCAAGCTAGATCTGATGCAATGGCGCATATACAAGATACCATTGAAGAAGCAAAATTAACCGCACAACAAGAAGCTCGTAAAGTAATTTTAAATACTATTCAGCGTGTTGGAGTAGAACAAACTGTTGAAAATTGTGTTTCTGTATTTAATATAGAATCAGATGATGTTAAAGGTAGAATTATTGGTCGTGAAGGTAGAAATATCCGTGCATTAGAATCAGCAACAGGAGTAGAGATAATTGTAGATGATACTCCAGAAGCAATTATATTATCTTGTTTTGATCCTGTTCGTAGAGAAATAGCTCGTTTATCTTTACATAAATTAGTAACTGATGGTAGAATTCATCCTGCACGTATAGAAGAAATTGTTAAGAAAACTGAAAAACAATTACAACAAGAAATTATTGAAGTTGGTAAACGTACTGTTATAGATTTAGGAATTCACGGTTTACATCCTGAACTTATTAAAACTATTGGTAGAATGAAATACCGTTCTTCTTATGGTCAAAATTTATTACAACACTCTAGAGAGGTAGCAAATCTTTGTGGATTAATGGCTGCAGAACTAGGTTTAAATGCTAAACTAGCTAAAAGAGCCGGATTATTACACGATATAGGTAAAGTTCCAGAAACTGAAAGTGATTTACCACATGCTTTATTAGGTATGGAATGGGCACAAAAATATAATGAAAACCCAGAAATTTGTAATGCTATTGGAGCACACCACGATGAAATTGAAATGAAATCGTTAATAGCACCAATTGTACAAGTTTGTGATGCAATTTCAGGTGCCAGACCAGGTGCTCGCCGTCAGGTATTAGATTCATACATTCAACGTTTAAAAGATCTAGAAGATATTGCTTTTGGTTTTACAGGTGTGCAAAAAGCTTATGCAATACAAGCTGGTAGAGAATTGCGTGTTATTGTAGAAAGTGAAAAAGTAAATGACGCTAAAGCATCTGAATTATCATTTACTATTTCGCAAAAAATTCAAAATGATATGACATATCCAGGTCAAGTTAGAGTAACTGTTATTAGAGAAACAAGAGCAGTGAATATAGCCAAATAAGTTATTTATTAACTACATATATAAGACAAAAAATCCCGTATTTACGGGATTTTTTTTATTTATAATTTTAAAATTCTTTATGTAGTTTTTATACTAATGTAGTAGTATGTTTCTTTTTTTAAACTAATCTTTAATTTTATATAAGCATAATTTAAAATTTTACTAATAATTCAATTAATTGTTAATTATCAATATTTTGTAGTTTATATATCACATTTTATTCTTAATTTTAGAAAAATAAAATTGGTTAACCAATTTTTAAAACTGTCTAAATAATAATTTTTTCAGTTATTTTAATAAAAAAATAGCTTTTAAGAACAAGAATAACACACTAAAAAATGAGTTTAAATCAGGGTAAAATTAGCCAAATTAGAAAAGACACAGTACAGTATATTAATCTACAATTAGCGTCTTTAGGTCAACCGCTTTTTCAAGATGATGCTAATGCTAAAGAAAAATTTTGTAATCTAAAGCTTCAACAATTAACTGGTGCATTTACAAAGGGTTTTAGAGAAAAATCAAGATTACTTTCTCAATATCTTTCACCAGCAGACACAAGAATTCAACATTTTTTAAATGATTATTTGAAGGATATTAAATTCTACAAAAAGGAATTAATTCCAAATGACACATTGGTTTTAAATCAAAAAGGGCACGCAAGAGAAATAAGTTTACCACCTAATGGGACTTCTTTTGTAAGTGAAAATATTACTTCATATAGAATAAAACAAGGAATTTTAAATAATCCTATTAACGATAAAAGAACCACAAAAGGTACTTTTCATATTGTAGAAGGAGATTTACCAGTACCTTTAGATAAGTTTGAAGTGCCAAAAGTAACTTTTGCTCATTTTTTAAATGCTGCGTTTAATCCTTCTGAAGAATTAAAAACATTACCATTTACAGCAAATCAAGAAAATAAAGCCAAAGTAATAGTATCTTTATTATTACGTCCAGTTGTTTGTCCGGAAGTTAAAGGTGTAATTTCAGAGAAAAGTATGGAAGTTCGCTTTTTTGCGCCAGGAAGTTTAGTGAGTAATTTAGATTTTGTGGAATCTATTTTTGGTAATGCAGGAGATCCAAATTTAGCACATAATGATGCTGCCTTAGATCCGGAACATTGGACAGGACATACAGGTTGTGTTGTTTTAGCACCTCAATTAAAAACCTTAAAGAAAAAAGATGTTGGCCTGCCACATTGGGATAATGCAACAGAACGTCAAAGAAATGACGGAATGTGCTGGAAAAACGAAGATGAGTTGTATAACAATGGTGGAGCATTTAAAATTACTTGTAGAGATGATAGAGGCGTGGTAGTAACGCTAATTGCAGATAATTATTTTGGATATTCTAAAAAAGAAATTAAAACACAAATTAGTTATTCAGCTAATTTATTTGGTTTAGTAGAAGAAGAGCATTCAGGTGGTGCAATTGCATTTCCAAGAGGTGTAATGGGAGATATTGTTGATGGTGCAGCTTTTTCTAAAAAATATGGTAATCGTTTTACTTTTAAAGATGTAAAAGAATTATTAGGTGATAGAATTGAAATTAATGAAGCAAATTATGCAGTAGATAAAAAATACCCAAATTTAGTTTACATTCCTGAAAATGCATATATAAACACCAATACAAATAGCATTACTTGGGATTATAATAATAAGGAACAAAAAATAATTTTATCTCCACTAAAAACATACATTCACCCAACAGGAAATAAATTTAAATTAGAAAAACATAAAGCAATTTCTTTATGGAGAATTGTAAATACAGCTCCAGAAGGTATATTTTGTCACAAGCCTTGTACAGTTTCAGGTGGTGGAAAATCTGAAATTTCAAAGTCTATGTTAAATGCTATTACGTATAGTTCATTTAATATTATTGATATTGATGAAGATTTTAAAAAAGCAGATGAAGTTATTGAATACGATTATTCAAAACGATGGAAAAATTACGATCCAACCTTACCACCTTCTAGATCATTTTTAGATAAAGGAAGAACTTTAGGTTCAGCTGTAAAATTATTAACACCATCATCAAAAAATTCAGATGAATTTAATGAATTTGTCAGCAATATTCCTGTGCATATTAGATCTTTAGTATTATTTGTAAAGCGTTTGTACCGTCAAGATCACGAATCTTTGAATTGGAAAGACTGTATGTCTGTTGAAATTGTGAACGGACAAAAAGGTACTGCTTTAAAATATTTTAATACCGATGTTGTTGGAAGTTATGTGCGTATTGGATTTAATCAAGAAGGACAATGGTTGTTAAATAAATTAAGATCTGATTTCTCTGCAAGTCAAAAAATTCAATTGGAAGATGATATTTCAGCTTCAATAACATTACCTAGACAATATTTTAAAAATCTTAACCCAGAATTTGATAATAAAAGTTTAAAAGTTGTTGCCAATTGTGAAAGTCATCTATTCCAAAGACCAGATGAAGCAATAGTTAGAGGGTACGATGAAGGTGCAGAACGCGATTTAGTTTCTAACAATGTTTTCTTAACAAATTACGAGTTGTTAACTAAAAAAGATGCTATAGAAATTTATGAAGACACTATTAATTTTGATAAATATACACAGCCTGTTAAAGATTTAATTTTAAGTATTGTTAACAGTCCAAACGAAGAGGAATATTTTTCATTACCATCGCATACACGTATTGTAAATGGAGAACCTACTAAAAATCCACGATATTTAGAACGTAATATTTTTATTAATGAAACTGAAGCTAGTTACTTGGGTGATATTGGTGTGCGTTTGTGCAGAAAAATTAAATCTGAAGATCCAGTTATTAACGTTGTAAACGCCGTATTGCCAGGGAGAAGAAATAATCCAGCCGAAAGAGAAGCAGGTATTCGTCCGTTAGCTGTTTACAATCCAATTCATTACCAAGAAGCTCCAGAAATGTTTATGGATTTTATTTGTAGTCTTACAGGAAAATCACCATCTACAACAGGAGCTGGTTCAGAAGGAGCTTTAACCAAAGGACCTTTTAATATGTTAACTCCAACAACCGATTTAAACAATGCGTTGTTATCACATATTTTAACAGAATCTAATGCATTTAGTACAGCTGCTGGTTATGTTGGTGGAGACAATAAAGTAGATCACGATATTAGTTTACTAATTCCTGAGATTTGGGCACGTTTAGAACCTAATGATAGAGATCCTAAAAAATTAATTGAAAACGGTTCATTAGAAAAATTAGAAGATTTTGAATACGAAGGGAAAAAAGTTTTAGCAAGTCGTTTAGGATATAGAATTACAAGCACTTTTTCATTGCGTTGTTTAAACCGTTTGTTCGATGAACCAAACGCAGTATTTAACAAAAAAATGTTAAAACCAGAATTACAAGGTTTAGAAGATTTTGTTGATGGAATAAATAATATTGTTGAAGCGCAACAAAAAGTAGCACTTCGTTATTTTGAAGATGGAAGTGTTGATGCGGCGATTCCACCTTTAAAAATATTATTGCATATTATGGCTTATGGTGAATTTGAAGGAAAAGATATTAGCAATCCTGAATTAAGAGCTTATTTTGATAGAGAAGCTATTTTAAATAGTGATTGGTATAAAGAACGTTTAATAATTAAACAACAAAAAGATATTACTTTTTATAAAAAACAACTTACATATTTAGAAACGTTTATTGCAAATCCTAACAATATAGATATTGTTACTGAATTAGATTTGTTAACTAAATTAGCGAAAGTAAAAGTGTTGTTTGAAGAAGCAAGTTCAGAAACATACATAGAATCTTTAAAAGGTACAATTGGAGCAGATCCTTTATACAGAAAATAATAATTATTAACCTAACAGGTTTTTAAAAATCTGTTAGGTTTTGCTTTATAAATTAAGATTAATGCTCATTTTTTAATTGAAATAATAATTAGAATTGTTTAAAAAGGTAATTAAAAACCGTTATACTGAACTTTATTCAGTATCTCATTAATCTGATAATCAGTAAATTTTAGAGCTTGAAATAAGTTTAGGTTAACGTAAACCTTACTTTCTCGGATGAAATGTATTAACAACTTCTTTTAAAAAGCTTTTATCTAAATGCATATAAATTTCTGTAGTAGTTATACTTTCGTGTCCTAACATTTGTTGAATAGCTCTTAAATCAGCTCCGCGTTCTAATAGGTGAGTGGCAAAAGAATGTCTAAAAGTATGCGGACTTATTTTCTTTTTTAAATCTATTTTAATGGCTAAATTTTTAACAATGGTAAAAATCATTACACGTGTTAATTTTTTTCCTCTTCTGTTTAAAAATACGGTATCTTCAAAGCCTTTTTTTACATTTATATGAACTCTAATATCATTAATATAATTGGTTATATATTTTTGAGTTTGAATATTTATTGGAACAAAACGTTGTTTATTACCTTTTCCTAAAACCCGAATAAAACCTTCATCAAAAAATAAATCTGAAAGTTGTAATTCAACCAATTCAGAAACCCTTAAGCCACAACTATAAAGCGTTTCAATTATAGTTCTGTTGCGTTCGCCTTGGGGTTTACTTAAATCTATTGCTTGTATTAATTTATCAATATCTTCTATAGATAAAGTATCGGGTAATTTTAAGCCAATTTTAGGAGTTTCAATTAAATCTGTAGGATTATCTTTTCTATATTCTTCAAAAATTAAATAATTGAAAAAATTTCTAATACCAGATATTAATCGTGCTTGTGAACGTGCATTTATAGTTTTAGAACTAGTGTAAATAAATTCTTGAATACAGTCTTGATGTATATTTATAGGTGAATATATTAATTCGTTTTCTTCTAAAAAGGAAATTAATTTTTTTACATCACGTGCATAACTTTCAATTGAATTTTTTGCTAAGCCTTTTTCAATTTTTAAATAGCTAATATAGTCTGTTAATGTACTATTCCATTTCATTTTGTAAAGATAAGTATTTTAAAAAGTTGATTTTAAAATAATTTTAAAATTAGACTTTACATATAAAATAAGTATATTAGTTGCTTTAAATTTTAGTTTATGAAAAATTTTAGTTTAAGTATTTTTATTTTAATTTTTATTCTGAATTTTAATTCTGGAAAAGCACAAAGTTTAAATGAATTCGGATTAAAAGCAGGAATTAATTTTGTTGATATTAGGGATAAGCTTAGCGATGATGGTGTAACTCATTTAAATAAAAATGGGTTTTATTTAGGTGCTTTTATGGAGTTTAGAAGGAGTGTAAACTTTTCTATTCAACCAGAAGTATACTATTCATCAAACAAAAATGAATATGATGAAAATATTGGATTACTACATATACCAATACTTTTAAAATATAAATTAGGAAATAGATTTGAACTCTACGGAGGTCCAGAATCTCAGTTTTTATTGTCGGTATATGGAATTGATATTAATAAAGATAAATCATATAAAAAGTTTATTTTATCCGCAATTGCAGGTGTTGGTTTTATAATTTCAAATGAATTTGCAATTGATGCACGTTATAATTTAGCAGTTTCTAATTATATTGATAGAGGCAATCATCAAAACACTAAATTAAATTTTATTCAAATAGGTTTGACCTATAAATTTGATAATTAATTTAGTTAAATTCTTCAATTAGATAATAATTTTTAAATTTGATGTAAGAAGTGTAATCTTCAATTTATTTATAGCAAAACTACTTATGAAAATATTAATTTTAAATGGTCCAAACCTTAATTTATTAGGAAAACGTGAGCCAGAAATTTATGGAAGTTTAACTTTTGAATCCTATTTTAAAAGTTTAAAAAATAATTTTCCAACAGTTGATTTACATTATTTCCAAAGTAATATTGAAGGTGAATTAATCGATAAATTACACGAAGTAGGTTTTAGTTTTGACGGTGTTATTTTAAATGCAGGTGCTTACACACACACATCTGTTGCAATAGGCGACGCCATAAAAGGTATAGAAACTCCTGTTATTGAAGTGCATATTTCAAATGTACATTCTAGAGAAGATTTTAGACATATTTCGTTTATAGCGCCAAACGCAAAAGGTGTAATTGCTGGTTTTGGTTTAAAAAGTTATGATTTGGCAATACAGAGTTTTTTATAAAAATCGATTAATTTAATGCTTGTTCCCAATCAGCTATTAAATCGTCTATATGCTCTATTCCAACAGAAATTCTAATTAAATTGCTAGGTGTTGAACTATCAGGGCCTTCAACAGATTTTCTATGCTCTACAAGACTTTCAACACCACCAAGACTTGTTGCTGAAGTAAAATATTTTAATTTTGTTGAAATTTTAAATACTTCTTTCTCAGTTCCTTTAATTAGTATAGATAGCATTGCTCCAAAACCTTTGTTTTGTTGTTTTACGGCTAAATTATGTTGTGGGTGACTTTTTAGTCCAGGGTAATTTACCTGTTCAATTTTTGGATGATTTTCTAAAAAAACAGCCAATTTATGTGCATTTTCACTTTGTTTAGTAACACGTAAGTGTAAGGTTTGTATTCCTCTACCAATTAACCAGCAGTCAAAAGGAGCAGGCACAGCACCATTTAATTGTTGGATAGATTTAATTTTTGAGGCAATTTTTTCATCATTTAAAACAACAGTACCACCTAAAACATCGCTATGTCCTCCAAAATATTTTGTTGTAGAATGAATTACAATATCTGCTCCTAAATTTAATGGAGTTTGAAAAACTGGAGTTAACCAAGTGTTATCTACAACACATAAAGCGTTATTTTTATGTGCAATTTCTGAAATTGCTTTTATATCACTTAATTTTAATTGTGGATTTGATGGTGTTTCAACCCAAATTAAAGCAGTATTTGGTTTTATTGCAGTTTTAATGGTTTCTAAATTACTCATATCAATTTGATTGTAACTTAAACCCCAAGATGTAAAAACTTCTTTAAATAAATTTTTTATTGTAAAATAAATATCATCGGGTAATAATACGTGATCACCTGTTTTTAAACTTTGTAAAATAGTGCTAACAGCTGCCATTCCTGATGAAAAAGCGAATCCATAAGTTGCATTTTCTAATTTAGCAATACTTTTTTCAATAATTTGTCTATTTGGATTATCATTTCTAGAGTAAACAAAATCATTATTATAAGTACCATCTTCATTTCTTTTATAAGTGCTTGATAGGTAAATAGGTATGCTCACTGATTTAACTTCTGAAAAGTTGTTTTCAGTACTTTTTATTGCTAAAGTTTCAAATTTTGGTTTCATTATGTGACCGATTAAATTATTTGGTGTCTAAATATATAAATACTATGAAATAAAGCTATGGGTTTAGGGGGGTAACTAAAGGTTTAAAAGTAGAGGGGTTTAATTTTAAATCAAAGCGACTCTGCTCATAGCTTTTCTTAATTTGGTTTATGAGTTTTAGGATTTATTAAAAATCTAATTTAAATAATTATTTGAAAATAAAACAAAAAGCTTCCAATTTAATTATTAACTTTTGTAATAATTAAATTGGAAGCTTAATTTTTATACGTATAATCTAGCTATAAATTAATCGTTATCAATTTTTATAAATTCTCCTTCAATCGTAAAATCTAACTCTACATTATTGTCTAGTTCAATTTGTTGATAATTTGTTTCAAGTTCCCAGTCAGTTATAAAATTATTAGGATAATTTGCAGTAATATAAGTTAAAATTGATTCTGGAATAACAGCATCTGGTAATTTAGAAGTTCCATCAATACTTATAATTTCAAAGTCACTATTAAACTCTAATTCTAAATTGGTTTTTAAATAAACTTCATAAGTTATTAGATTATCATCTGTATCTTTAATTACTGAGATAATATTATTTGAAGGGAAATAGGTTGAAATATAATCTTTTAAACTGGTTGGAAATTCAGTTTCATTTAAAACTATCTCATCGTTGTTTTTATCTGTATCAATTTTTATAAATTCTCCTTCAAGTGTAAAATCTAACTCAACATTATTGTCTAATTCAATTTCTTGATAATTTGTTTCAAGTTCCCAGTCAGTTATAAAATTATTAGGATAATTTGCAGTAATATAAGTTAATATTGATTCTGGAATAACAGTATCTGGTAATTTAGAAGCTCCATCAATACTTAAAATTTCGAAGTCACTATTAAATTCTAATTCTAAATTATTACTTAAATGTACTTCATATGTAGTTTCATTTGTATCAATATCTTTATATACGTTATTAATTGTGTTAGAAGCAAAATGTGTTTCTACAAAGTCTGTAATTGTAACCGGAATTTCGGTAGTAGATAATTTTACTTCGTTATCATCATCGTTGTTACAAGCAATTAAAGTTGTAAAAAGTGTAATTATAGTTATTTTTAAGATTTTCATTTTTTAAGATTTTATTAAATTAGTTTTCCGTTTTCTAAATATTTTAAGTTTATTTCATTGTTGCCTTTTTCAATTTCTACATAGTATATAATTGAATTATTTTCAACAACTTTTTCTATATTATCTATATGGTAATTTTGATAATTTTTTTTGATGTTTTCTTGTATTATTTTAGGTAAATTTCTTTTTGAAATTTCTTCAGAGTATTTAATTAATTTTCCAGAATTATCATACCAAGCTTCAAAATCAGTAAATAAACCAATTTCAAATTCAACATTGTAATTGTTCTTTTTGTATTCCCATTCAATGTCTTTTGCTTTTGGAAATTTCTTTTTAAAATTATTAATTACTAATGATGGTACTTGATTTTGCGGTATGTCTTGAGCCGTAACTATTGTTGAGCATATGCATAATGCAATTGCTAAAAAATATATTTTTGATTTCATTTTATAATGATTTTTTTAAATTATAAAACAAATATATTGGTAGATTCTGGAAAGATTTTGGAATCTAATCTGTAGAAATAATATTTTTAAAATTTACTGTAAAACAATGTTGATTTTTACTATATGAATAGTTGATAGGTGTTGTGTATAATTTGCAAATTGCTTTACAAACAGCCAAGCCAATTCCTGTACTTTTTGTACTTGAGGCTTCTTTTTGAAAGCGATTAAAAATTGTTTTTGGGTTTAAAGCAGTATTATTTCCTGTATTATAAATAGTGAATTTATCATTAGAAATAATCACGGTTATTGTTCCATTGTTTTTGTTATGAAAAACAGCATTTTTTATTAAATTAGTAATTAATATTTCTAATAAAGACACATTTAAATTTACTATTAATGTTGCTTTTTCTTCAATCTCAATTGTTATATTTTTAAAATCGATAAAGTCTTGAAAGCTAGAAATAAAATCGGTTACAGTACTGTTTACAGAAACGGATGTTGTATTAGCAAATTGTTTATTTTCAATTTTAGCTAAAAGTAATAATGATTTATTAAGTTGTGTTAACTTTTGCGTACTATTAATAACATCTGCTATGGTTTGTGCATCTGCATCTGTAAGATTTTTTGATTCTAATAAAAGTTCTAGTTTATTGGTAATAATAGCCAGAGGTGTTTGTAGTTCATGTGAAGCATTTTCGGTAAATTGTTTTTGAGAAGAAAATACATCTTTAGAATGTTTAATTAATGTATTTGAGGCATTTTGTAATTCTATAAACTCTTTGGTTTTAGTTTCTACATTAATTACAGCTTCGTTTTTATCTAATCTATAGGCTTTTAAACGATTTAAAATATCGTAAAATGGATTCCAAACTTTGCGTATAATTACATTGTTAATAATAAATATAGTAGCAATTAAAATTATAAACAACCACACAACACTCCAAAAAGAATCTTCAATTAAATCGTCTTCTTCTACTAACGAAGAAATAACTTTTAGGTGATAATAAGTGTTTTTATGCTTAAAAGCAGAGTGTAGAATACGTACTGGTTCAAGGTCGTCTTCATTAATGCGATACATTAACGTATCTTTATAAATATCTTTAAATTCTAATGCAATTTGTTTTGAAGTTGGATGAATTTCAAAGTTATTTCCACCAAATTCATTTTGTGATAGGAGTGAGGTGTCTTGCTCTAATTTTTTAATAATTAAAATTCTATTATTATCTAAACCATCATCTATACTGTCTCTAATTTCATTTTTTAAATTGAAATAAAAGATAACAGACCATACACCAATAATAATTAAAAAGGTAACTGAAAGGTATAATAAAGAGCGGTTTAGAAGTTTCATTTTTCAATAAGTTTATATCCAACACCATAAACGGATTCTATTTCAATATTAGATAGTGCTTCGTTTAATTTTTTTCTAAGATTTTTAATTTGATAATAGATAAAATCAAAATTATCTACCTGATCTATATGATCTCCCCAAACATATTCTGCTAAAGCTGTTTTTGTAATTAAACGGTTTTTGTTTGATAAAAAATATTTTAAAATATCAAACTCTTTTCTATTTAAATGAATGTTGTTATTGTTGACAAAGAGTGTTCTTTCATCCAGATTTAAAACTGTATTTTTAAGTTCAATAGTATTTTTACCGTTTAAGTTTTTTCTTCTAAAAACGGCTTTAATACGTGCATTTAATTCTGCAATATGAAAAGGTTTGGTTAAATAATCGTCTGCGCCAAGTGACAATCCATTTACTTTATCGTCTATAGAATTTTTGGCTGAAAGTATGATAACATTTTCAGATTTTCCAAGTTTTTTTAGTTCAGTAAGTATGTCTAATCCGTTACCATCAGGTAGCATAATATCTAATAAAATACAATCATATTCATACATTGAAATTTTTTCAAATGCTTCCTCGTAGTTGCTTGCAGTTTCTACTAAATACAATTCTTTTTGAAGGGAAGTTGCTATTGTTTTACACAACTCTAATTCATCTTCAATTATTAAAATTTTCATAGGATAAAAATAATATTTAAAATTGGAAAGAATCTGGAATTTAACTTGAGATTGTAAATTAACTTAAAAAATAAAAATTTAATTAATTGTAGTTGTATCTTTAATTTTAAAACAGCGTTCTTTACCTAAATAAGCTGGATCTCCATATTCTTCAGACCAAAATCCATCTAATAAATCATTAGAGATGCAGCGATACACCACTACACCTTTGTAAGTTTGGTTGTTTTCAGATAGGTAACTAAAATTAATAACTAATATATTATCTTTAAAAAAGCCAGTTCCATACTGTTTTTGAGTATTTTGTATTAGCCATTTTGCAATTATTCTATTGTTATTATCAAGTGTTAAGTTTAATGTTCCTTTATAGGTTTCGTCTGTTTCATCTTGATTGCTACCAATTATAGAATAATCACCAACTAAATCAGTTACAGAGATATTTTTAAGCATAAAATTATTTAGCTAATTTGTAATTAAATTTCATTTCAACTTCATCTTTTCCTTCTTCTTTAAAAATTACATAAATAACTAATTCATTTTCAGAAATTTTTTCAAAAGTAAGATCATCAAAAAATACTTTATTTTTTTCAATTTTTACAAGAGGAAATTCTATTGAAGTATCTTTATCTTCCCATCCGTTTAAATCTTTATCAAAATGTTTGATACGCAGTAGGAGGCTATTGTTTTCTTCCGTAATTGTGCATAATTCATAAAATTGAACGGTGTCTTCAACTACTAATTTAAAAGATCCCATCATAGACTTTCCAAGTGGTGCTGTCCAAATTTCTTCGGTAATTCCGCCAAAAGCTTCACCTACCCAATAACCAGCAATCCAAGAAATATCATTAATAGAGGCATTCGGACTTATGTTATCGCCTAATTTTAAAGTGTTTTGTGATATTATTGTAGTTGAAGCGATAAATAATAATAAAGTCAGGTAGTTCTTCATTTTATGAAAATTAAATTACCTGACTAATCTACTATTTTTATTTATATTAACAATTACTTAGTGTTTATTAAATAGGTTTTTAGTTCTTGATATGTTGAAATTATTGTTGATTTTTTTTCCTTATCAATAACATTTAAAATTTGCTGAGGATATTTTATAGTTTCATTTAAAACGGGCTCTACAACATCTAAAAATTTTACTGGATGTGCAGTTTCTAAAAAGATACCTTGACCATTATTATTTTCAAAATATTTTTTTAAACCTAAATAACCAACAGCACCGTGGGGATCTGCAACATATCCAGAATTTTGTTTTATTTCTTTCATTGCTTCTCGTGTTTCATCATCAGAAAAGGAATAAGAGCTAAGATTCTTTTTTAGTTCTTTGTCACTTCCATAAATTTCTTGAATTCTTATAAAATTACTAGGGTCACCAACGTCCATTGCATTAGAAATTGTTTGTTTTGAAGGTTTAGGACTGTAGATTCCTGTTTCTAAATAATTAGGAACAATATTATTAGCATTGGTTGCTGCAATAAACTGCTTAACTGGTAAGCCTAATTGTTGTGCCATTATACCTGCACAAATATTTCCAAAATTACCGCTTGGAATAGAAAAAACAAGATCTTTATTTTTATCTTTTAATTGTTTGTAAGCAAAAAAGAAATAAAACATTTGCGGTAACCAACGTGCAACATTAATAGAATTTGCTGAAGTTAAATTTCTTTGAGAAGTTAATTCTTCATCTAAAAAAGCAGTTTTTACCATTGCTTGGCAATCATCAAATGTTCCGTTTACTTCTAATGCTTTAATATTATTTCCTAAAGTAGTTAGTTGTTTTTCTTGTACTTCACTAACTTTTCCACTTGGGTATAAAATTACAACATCTATGCCTTCAACACCAAAAAAACCACTAGCAACAGCACCTCCAGTATCACCAGAAGTAGCTACTAGTACTGTTACTTTTGTTGTTGCTTTGTCTTTATTGAAATAACCAAAACAACGTGCCATAAATCGTGCTCCAACATCTTTAAAAGCCATTGTTGGTCCGTGAAATAATTCTAAGGATGCAATAGTATCATTTATTGGTACAACTGGAAAATCAAAGCTTAAAGTATCTTTTATAATTTTTTTTAATTCATTTTCAGGAATTTCAGCACCAACAAATTGTTTAATTGCTTCATAGGCAATTTCTGTAGTGCTTAAAGTTTCTATTTTATTGAAAAAATTTTGAGATAGTGGAGTTATACTTTCAGGAAAATATAAACCTTTATCGGGTGCTATACCTTTAATAACTGCATCTTTAAATGATACATTAGGTGCTTTTTTATTTAAACTATAGTATTGCATTGCTTATTAATGTTGATTTTATAATTCTTTGATTCCTTGTTGATTTATTTTTGAAACGTGTATATCATAGTCAATACCAACTTTTTGATAAACACTTTTCATTGCATCAGCTACTTTTAAAGCTGTTTCTTTTCCTTTGCTTAAAGCAAAAATTGAGGGTCCAGATCCTGAAATTCCACATCCTAAAGCTCCTGCATTTATAGATTGTTGTTTTACTGCATCAAAAGCAGGAATTAAAATAGAACGAATTGGTTCAATAATATAATCTTCTAAAGAACGTCCAATTAATTCATAATCTTCTGTATATAAACCGCTAATTAATCCTCCAACATTTCCCCATTGTTTAATAGCATCTTTTAGAGGAATGTTTGTTTTTAATATTTCACGAGCATCAGAAGTTTTAACTTCAATTTGCGGATGAATAACAGTGGCATATAATTTTGATGGTGTATTAATACTAATAATATCTAAAGGTTCGTAGCTTTTAACCAAAGTAAATCCGCCAAAAAGGGCAGGAGCTACATTATCTGCGTGAGCTACACCTGTTGCTAAACGTTCACCTTCCATTGCAAAGCGAACTAAATCAGTTGCATTAAAAGGGTTTCCTAATAATTTGTTTATAGCCCAAACAGTTCCGGCAGAGCTTGCAGCACTACTTCCAATACCACTTCCTGGTTTAATACGTTTGTCTATTTCAATTTCAAAACCGAATTCACTTTCTGTTTCAGCTAATAAAGCAAGAGCTGCAACACCAGCAACATTTTGATGTGTTTCTAAAGGCAAATCTTGACCAATAATTTTAGTAATAGTTATACCTTTTTTTGCAACTTTTCTAATAATCATTTCGTCTCCAACATTGTCTAAAGCAAGTCCTAATACATCAAAACCACAAGATATATTGGCAATAGTAGCAGGAGCAAATATTTTTAATTCTTCATTCTTCATTTTCAAGTGTTTTGTATCTGGTATTAAATATAGTGTACATTTTTAATTATTTCCAATTCTAATAATGTCTGCAAATAAACCAGAAGCAGTAACATCAGCACCAGCGCCAGCACCTTTAATTATTAATGGTTGTACAGGATATCTTTCAGTAAAAAATAACACAATATTATCGCTTCCATCTAAATTATAAAAAGGATGGTCTGAAGGTATTTCTTGCAAACCAACTTTTGCTTTACCGTTGTCGAATTCTGCAACAAATTTTAATCTACAATTATTTTTAGCAGCATTATTATAAATTTTATTAAAATGTGCTGCTTCTAATTTAACAGTTTCTAAAAATTCTGGAACTGTTTCTGCTGCTAGTGAAGATTTAGGTAAAAATGAATCATTTTCAATATCACTTAATTCTAATTGTGTACCACTTTCACGAGCTAAAATTAAAATTTTACGCATTACATCTACACCGCTTAAATCAATTCTTGGATCAGGTTCTGTGTAGCCTTCAATTCCGGCTTGCTCAACTACATTATAAAATGAATTTTCATTATTAAAATTATTAAATACAAAATTTAAACTACCAGAAAGTACTGCTTGAATTTTTTTGACTTTATCTCCAGAAGCAATTAAATTTTTAAGTGTATCTATAATTGGTAGTCCAGCGCCAACATTTGTTTCAAATAAGAAAGGAGCGTTATAGGTTCTAGATAATTTCTTTAAATTTAAGTAGTTAGTGTATTTAGAGGAACAGGCTATTTTATTACAAGTTACAACAGCTACACTTTCCTTTAAGTAGCTAGCATATAGTTTAGAAATGTTTTCGTTGGCTGTATTATCTACAAAAATGCTATTTCTATAATTTAAATCAACTACTTTTTGGTGAAATAAACTCATATCTAAAGTTTCACCTTTATCTAAAGAAGGTTTCCAGTTTTCTAAATCAATACCATCTTCATTAAACACCATTTTTTTAGAATTTGTTAATGCAATTACACGTACTTGTAATCTTAAATTCTTTAATAAATATGCTTGTTGTTGTTTAATTTGTTCTAATAATTTACCTCCAACATTTCCAACACCTACAACAAATAGGTTTAACTGTCTTGTTTGATTTTCAAAAAATTCTGAGTGTAAAGTATTTAAAGCTTTTTTTATGTCTTTATGTAAAATTACAGCTGAAATGTTTTTTTCTGAAGCTCCTTGTGCAATAGCTCTAATGTTTACATTGTTTTTTCCTAAAGTACTAAACATTTTACCGCTAATACCTTGGTGGCTTTTCATATTATCACCAACCAAAGCAATAATTGCATTGTTTTCTTCAATAATTACAGGATCAATTTTAGCATGCTCAATTTCATAACTAAATTCTGTTTCTATTGCATTTTTAGCTTTTAAAGCATTGCTATTATTTATAGCAAAACAAATTGAATGTTCTGATGAGGCTTGTGTAATTAATGAAATATTTATTTTTTCTAAGGATAATGCTTCAAATAAACGTTTAGAAATTCCAGGTATACCAACCATTCCACTACCTTCTAACGTTATTAATGCCATATTTTCTATATGACTAATTCCTTTAATAGGATTACTGTTTAAAGCTGTTTTTGTGATTAAAGTTCCTGAGTCACTTGGGTCAAAAGTGTTTTTTATACAGATAGGAATTTCTTTTTTTAATATTGGTTGAATTGTAGGCGGGTATAATACTTTTGCTCCAAAATGAGATAATTCCATAGCTTCTTGGTATGAAATATTTGGTATAGGAAAAGCTTCACGGACAAATTTTGGATTTGCAGTATACATTCCGCTTACATCTGTCCAAATTTCTAGTACAGAAGCGTTTACTGCAGCTGCAATAATTGCCGCTGTATAATCTGAACCACCACGTCCTAATGTAGAAACTTCACCATTTTCTGTTTTAGCTACAAAACCTGGAAATACAACTACTTTATTTGTGTTTTGTTTAAAAAATGCTTTAATATTTGCATTTGTTTTATCAAATTTTACACTTGCATTAGAAAAGTTATTATTAGTAACAATTAATTCTTGTGAGTTTTTTAAAACAGCATCTAAACCGTTACTTTGCATTGTATTTGCAATAATAAAAGAAGAAAAAAGTTCTCCAAAACTTACAATTTTATCAGATGTTTTATTTGATAATTCATTAATTAAAAAAACACCTTCTAATGTGCTTTCTAATTTGTTTAACATCTTTTTAATCTGTCCTAAAACATTACTTTGATTGCTAATTGGAATTAGTTCTCTTACAACTTGTAAGTGTTTTTCTTCAATAGTTTTAAAAGTTTCAAGATAATTTTGATCACCAATACAAGCTAATTTACCCGCTTTTAAAAGTAAGTCTGTTACTCCACCAAGTGCAGAAACAACTACAGCAATATTGTTTTTATTTGAACTTTCTTTAACTATGTTAACTACTTTGTTTATGTTTTCTGAGGATGCTACTGAAGACCCTCCAAATTTTAATACTTTCATATTAATACTATATAATTATTTATTGAAATATTTTTTATTGTTTTCAAAATGGAGAAAACGAATGTGTACGGATGGTATAAATAGAATAGAACCCCTAAAGGGTTGTTGTAGTTGTTGTAGCAATATTTAAGTTGCGCATTTGAGTTGCGTTTTGTGTTAACTTATTTGTATTTGCTGTTTGCATACTGTAAAATTAACTATTTTTTTAATACTACAATACTTTTATATGAATTTTAGTGAAATTTTATTTTAATTCAGAAAAAAATAAATACTTAAGCTGTTTTTTTAACAACTTTTACGAATAGTAAAATGAAGTTGTGATAAATTCAATAATAAATCTAATTTTAATTAAACCATTTTATATTTCACCATTCAAAAAGCAATACAAGCTTAAAATAATAGAAAAATATAATGAAATTCTAGTTTAGAATTATATGTTTTAAATATTAAAAACGCCAAACTTAAGTTTGGCGTTTTTGTGTTTTTATAAATCTAAAACAATTTGATTATGTAATAAATCTTCAAAATTTTCTTCTTTTCTTATCAGGTAATCTTTGCCTTCATGTACTAAAACTTCAGCGGGTCTAAAGCGCGAATTATAGTTAGATGCCATAGAAAAACAATATGCTCCAGCATTATGAATACATAAAACATCATTTTCAGAAACTTCACTAATTCTTCTATTTGATCCAAATGTGTCATTTTCACAGATGTAACCAACTACATCATAAATTTTTTCTTCACCCTCTGGGTTTGAAATATTTGTTATATGATGGTATGCATCGTACATCATTGGGCGTAATAAATGATTTAAACCACTGTTAACTCCAATAAAAACAATATTTGGTGTTGGTTTTACAACATTTACTTTTACTAAAAAACTCCCTGCAGAACTCACTAAAAATTTACCAGGTTCAAATATCATTGTTAATTCTCTGCCGTATTCTTTACAAAATTCATTAAAACGGTTACTTAAAGTAGCTCCCATTTTTTCAAGATTGGTTTCAATATCTCCTTCTTTATAAGGAACTTTAAAACCACTACCAAAATCAACAAATTCTATAGTATCAAATTCTTTTACGGTATTTAATAGTATTTCAGTTGCTGTTAAAAAGGCATCGATATTATAAATATCAGATCCTGTGTGCATATGAATACCATTAATTTTTAAACCTGTTTTTTCAACAATATTTTTAATTCCATCTATTTGATAAATTGAAATACCAAATTTAGAATCTATATGACCCACAGAAATTTTATGATTTCCACCTGCCATTACGTGAGGATTAATTCTTAAACAAACAGGAATATTTGAATATTTAGCACCAAATTTTTCTAAAACAGATAAACTGTCTAATGTAATTTGTACTCCTAACTTTGTTGCAGTTTCCATTTCTTCGAATGAAATACCACTAGGAGTAAAAAAGATATCCTTAACATTAAAGCCAGCTTCCAATGCTAGTTTTACTTCTTGAATTGAAACACAATCTACTCCAGATTTTAAGGTGTTTAAAACCTTTAAAATATTAATATTTGAATTTGCTTTAACAGCGTAATTTATTTTTAATTTAGGTACGTTTGAGAAAGCGTTTGTCATTCTATTATACTGAGAAATAATTTTTTCAGTATTGTAAACATATATTGGGTTTCCGTATTTTTCAGAAAGTGCTAGTAATGATTGATTGTCCATTCAATATTTTTTTTGAAGGCCAAAAATAGAAAATGCTTTTAGTTATTAAAATATATTTATACAAAATAACATTATTTAACAGTTTGTTAAATTTAGATACTCAAGAGTGTTGTAAAAGTATATTTAAATTAAGTTTTAACTTGCAAATAAATCAAATGTATCTTGTATTAATTCTTCTTTTTTAAGGTTATAAGAAGTATCTGTATTATTTTTAAGATAACTATTTAAAATTCGTTTTACATCATTATTATCTTTTTGAGAAGTTATAATTTTAATGTAATCATTTACGTTTTTTGGTTGCTCTGTTGCTTTGGCATATCCAAAACCTTTGTAAATTCCATTTAAAACAAGAATGTATGCAGTTTCATTTTTTGTTCTTCCAGCTTCTTTTATAACAAAATTTTCAGACTTATATTTAATAGATTCTATGGCTTTTAAAACTCTTTTATTGTAACTTTTTGCAGTTTCTTCATCTTTACAAATACCTTTACATTGCTTTATTTGATAATGAAAACAGGTTGTAACATTGGTTTGTAAGTGACAATATTTAGGGCATAATTGATAGGTTTCACACAATTTTTCTAAAAATAATCTACACTCTGTTAAGTTATGAAATTTCATTAACGGATTTGTTATTAGCTTTAATCGGTTGTAAGCTAAATGTAAAACACCGTTTCTATCTTCATAGCTAAATAAACCAATAACTTCTTGTGATCTGCGTTGTGCTCTATTAAATTTTGGATAGATTTTTTTTATTTCAGCAGATTCTAATAATAATGCAACTAATTCATTACCAGTTTCTTTAAAAGTAATGTTTGCAATTTCTAAACACATTGTTACTTCTTTTTTTGCTTTATCGTAAAAATGACTGATAACACGTTGTTTTATATTGTTTGCTTTACCAACATAAATAATTTCATTTTTAGCGTTTTTAAAATAATAAACACCTGTTTTTTCTGAAAGGTTATCTATAATCTCTTTAGGAAGTAAAGGCGGTAAAGTAGCTTGCCTAGATTTTGGGTTTAAGAAAGAATTTATTGTTATTAGTAATGGGTCTAATTTTAAAAGTTTCTCAAATAATATAGTGGTTGCTTCGGCATCGCCTTTAGCTCTATGTCTGTCTTTAATAACTATATTTTGAGAATTACAAAGTGCACCTAAGCTATACGATTTTAATCCAGGAATTAGTTTGCGAGACAAGCGTACGGTACATAATTTTTTTCGCTTAAATTCAAAACCAAGTTCTTTAAATTCTTGATTGATTATATTATAATCGAAATTAACGTTGTGCGCTACAAAAATGCAATCTTTTGTAATTTCTTGAACTGTTTTTGCAATTTCATAAAATTTTGGAGCTCCACCAACCATTGCATTACTAATTCCGGTTAAATTAGTTATAAAAGGTGGAATAACACATTCTGGGTTTACAAGGGTAGTATACTCATCAATAATTTTTTTACCATTGAAAATAAAAATAGAAATTTCTGTAATTTTAGAACTGTGTCCAGTAGTTTCTATATCAACAATTGCATACATTAATTTATTGTTTTTTTGAGTTCTTTTAATTCAACACCTAATTGTGTTAACATATTTGCAATACTGCTTATTTTTAATTCTTGCTCATCGTATTCTTGCGTATTAATGCTGCAAGTAAATTCCCAAAGTTCTAGCACCTCATCTACATGTACATAATAAGGATCATACTTTTTATTGTCTGAAGCTAATAAAAGCATATTGTGTTCTTCAATTTTATCATATACACGTTTATAAACAATACCATCGTTTAAAGTAATTACAATGTATGTTTTACCATTTTTTAAATCTCTAATATCTTCAACAAAACGCGCAACAATATAAGAACCGCTTTTTACAGGGAGCATAGAGTCACCTTTTATAGGAAAAGCTCTATGTGTTCCGGTAGGTAAAAATGGCAATTTAATTTTATTTAAATGTTCTATATATTCAGGATCCGAATAACCTCTTAAATAACCTGCAGAAGCTTCAACTGGAATAATTTCTATTAAATCATCATCGTTATTATCTATAGTTATAGGAAATAAAACTCTTTTACTACCTACTTTAAGAAAGTTTAAATCAGTTGCTTTTGTTAAATCATTTTTTGCTAATAAATCTATAGAAATATCAAAAAAATCTGATATTTCTATTAAAAAATCGATAGGAGGAATTGCTCTATTATCCTCGTAAGAACTTATTCTAGAGCGAGAAACATTGAGTGCAACTGCAAATTGTTCTTGTGTTAATCCTTTTAAAGTTCTAAGATGTTTAATGTTTTTTGATATAAAATTCATTTTGCTAAATTTCTAAACTCATATTGTTTATATATTTAGCTAAAATAGTAAAAAAATATAAAATTACTAATCAATTTATAAAATTGTAGTGTTATTTTTTTAAATAATGAAGTAGATAAATTGTAGTTAATTTTCTCTGAAAATTTAAGACAATTTAGTATGATATTTTTAAAGAATAATGTAAATTTGAGAGTGTTTTTTTACGAATAATACTTTTGAGGCTGTGGTTTTTAGTATTTGTAAAATATTTTTCAATTGCAAATTAATTTATCAAAATAATATAAATTCACTTAAATTTTAAAATACTATGGCAAAAACAACTAAAGGTACAATTGCAATATTAACAGGTGGAGGTGATGTTCCAGGTTTAAATCCTGCAATTAGAGCTATTACAATTCGAGCAATACGTGAAGGTTACAGAGTTATTGGTTTACGTAGAGGTTGGGCAGGAATTGTAGAAATTATACAAGATAAAAAAGCAGATAATAGTAATAATTATGTTGAACTTACTCAAGTTATTGTAAATAGAGCAGGAAGAACAGGTGGTACTTTTTTACATAGCTCAAGAACACGCCCAAGTCATTTACCAAAAGCAAATGTACCAAAGCATTTACAAGATACGTATAAAGAAGAATATAACGATTTGACTAAAGTTGTTTTAGATAATTTAAATTATTTAGGTGTAGATTATTTAATCCCGATTGGAGGTGATGATACATTAAGTTATGCAGTTAGATTGTATAAAGAAGGAGTAAAGGTTGTTGCAATTCCTAAAACAATGGATAATGATGTTCCAGGTACAGATTATTGTATTGGTTTTAGTACTTGTGTTACACGTACTATAAACATGACAAATACACTTAGAACATCAGCAGGTTCTCATGAACGATTTTTAGTGTTAGAAGTATTTGGTAGATATGCTGGTTTTACAGCCATGTTACCAACAATGGCAGGTGCTGCCAACCGTTGTGTTATACCAGAATTTAAGTTTAATATAAATAAACTTACAGAACGATTGCTAGAGGATAGAAATGAAAATCCAAGTAAATATTCTGTTGTTCTAGTTTCTGAAGGTGCCATGTTTGAAGGTGGAGAAATGGTATTTAAAGATGGTGAAAAAGATCAATTTGGACACGCTAAACTTGGAGGTATTGGTGAATTAGTATCGCAACGATTAAAAGAAATATCTCCAAAATACAATAATGGAAAAAGAGTTAATGTTATTAACCAAAAATTAGGATATTTGGTTAGAGGTGGAGATCCAGATGCAATTGATTCAATTGTACCTATGGCTTATGGAAATTTAGCGTTAGATCTTATTTTAAAAGGAGTACATGGTAGATTGGTTGTATTGAAAAATGGACGTTACGATAATGTACCTATTGATGTTGTTACAGGTAAATCTAAACTTGTAAATATTGATAAATTCTATAATTCAGATAGACTTTGTCCAACATACAATAGTTTTGAAATGAATCCGTTGTTTATAATGACAAGTGAGTAAAAAATATACTTTAAGCTTTTAATGCGTGTAGTTTTAGTATAATTTTTTAAAAATGAATCGAGAGCTTATTTTAAATAAGTTCTCGATTTTTTTAATATTGTATACCAGTTTAAGCTTTTACAATAATCCAGTAAAAATAGCGAGATAATATAGTCCGGTAATTATAAATACCACACCTGCAACTACTCGCATTACTTTTTCTATTTTAGTAATTTTGTTATAGAATATACCTACTTTATCAGCTGTAAAGGCTAATAAATAAGTGAAAAGAATTACGGGCAAGCCTGTTCCAAAGGCAAAAACTATAGGTAAATAAAGTCCGTCAGCTGAACCAATTGTCATAGGAATTAACATACCAAAAAATAAAGCTCCACTATACGGACAAAATGCTAGAGCAAAAATAACTCCTATTAAAAAGGAGCCAAGTAGCCCTTTATCTTTGAATTTATCGGTTAATTTTTCTTGAAAATTCGATTTTCCTAAAAAATTAAGTTTGATAACATTTAACATTATCAATCCAATAATAACTAATAAGGGACCTAAATATTTTTCACCATTTTGATTAAAAAAACGAGCAATATGAAATTTACTAGCTCCAAAATATAATATCAGTCCAATTAAAGTGTAACTAAAACCTCTTCCTAAAGAGTATAATAAACCGCTTAAAAAAACTTTTCGTTTACTAGAAATATTTTTAGAAATAAAAGCAGTTGCTGTAATATTGGTAGCCAAAGGACACGGACTAATTGCTGTCATTAGTCCGAGTATTAGAGCTGATAGAATAGGAATATTGTAATTTTCTAAAAGAGATTGTAAAAACTCCATTTAAAGTGTTTTTAATTCGGTATCAATTTTAGTTTTTAATTGTTTAGAAAAACCTTCTTGATCATTTCCATTCATAAAAGCAAATTCAGTTAAATTTAGCTGTTTTTCTTTACCATTTTTAATTACGTTTATAATTAAAGCAGTACCAGCGGCTTCAAATTTTTCTGCTATCTTTTCATTTTCTTTCTCATCTACATTAATAACTTGAAAAGTAATTTTATTTTCTTTTAGTTCATTAGAAAAATAGGTTTCTAGCGTGTATTTAGTGTTTTTTTCAATTGCATTACAAGTCATACATCTATGAGTAGAGTGGAAGTCTATAACTTCTATTTTTGAAACTGATTGATCTACAGTTTGGTCTTTACTTTTGTTTTGACCATTACAAGCTGTAAATATTAGAGCGATAGTTAAAATTGTTAGAAATTTAATTGTTTTATTCATTTTTATTAATTTTTATGGTTATAATATTGAGTTAAATAGAAATCCTGAAATAATAATTGCAATGGTAACTACACCAAAAAAGATGGCAATTAGTTTTAAAGACATTACTTTTTTGAGAAGTGTAGCCTCTGGAATTGATAAGCCTACTGTTGCCATCATAAAAGCTATGGCAGTACCAAGAGGAACACCTTTGGCAACAAAAACTTCAATTACAGGTACAATTCCTGCGGCATTTGCATACATTGGTACGGCAATAATTACTGCAAGTGGTACAGTCCACCATTCTCCTCCTCCTAAATATTCATTAAAAAAGTTTTCTGGAACATAACCGTGCATTGCAGCACCAATGGCAATTCCAATAATAACATAAAGTAATACACCTTTTACAATATCCCACGCACCTTGTGTAATTTCTGGTAATTGTTGATAAAAAGTCAAAGTATCTTCTTTATATGTTGCTTGTTGCATTTTATTTTCAAGAATTTTTTTTACCCAATCAGAAAGTAAGGGCTCGAGCTTAAATTTACCGAGTACCCAACCTCCAATTGTACCTAATAAAATACCTGAAATAGCATAAATTAAAGTAGCTTTAATTCCAAACATACCTAAAAACATAGCTATAGCAACTTCATTTACTAATGGTGAAGTAATTAAAAATGAAAATGTAACACCTAAAGGTATTCCACCTTGTACAAAGCCTATAAAGAGTGGAACTGATGAACAAGAACAAAATGGTGTTATAGCTCCAAATATTGAAGAAAAAAAGTATTCTAATCCATAAAGTTTTTTCTTATTTAAATAATCTTTTAAGCGTTCAACAGGAAAATATGCATTTACTATTCCCATTATAAAAACTATAATGAATAATAGAATTAGAATTTTAAGTGTGTCATACACAAAGAAATTTAATGCAATTCCTAAATGTGTTTCTGCTCCAATTTCAAAAACGGAGTATATAAGCCAATCGGCAAAATTTTGTAACCAATCAAACATGTTCTATGGATTTAATTACTGTACTAAAACTATGATAGATTTTAATTTTTAAACCTTTATTTGGTATTGATCAAGTTTTAATACAGTATTTAATTATGATTTATTTTTAGCTTAAAAGTTTTAAAAGTTCTTCTTTTGAAGGTACTCTTCCTTTAATAGTTATTACATCGTCTATTACCAAAGCAGGAGTAGTTAATACGTTAAATTTCATAATTTCCATAATATCTTCTACTTTTTCAATAGTTGCGTCAATATTGTTGTTTGAAACTACTTCTGTTACAACTTGTGTCATTGTTTTACATTTTGGACAACCGGTTCCTAATACTTTAATTATTTTTGTCATAATACATTTGTTTGCATATCGCCAATAAACGATATATATGTTAAAAATATATCAATCAAAAAAAAGTTGGAATAATGATTTTGCTTCTTTCCAATTTTTTTGATTGATACAATATTTTATTTTTGGAGGTTTTAATTCACCTTGTATAAGTCCTGCATTTTTAAGTTCTTTAAGATGCTGAGAAATTGTTGATTGTGCTAAAGGAAGAATTTCTACTAAATCTCCAGTAAAAAAACAAGACTGATTTTCTAAATGTTTTAAAATAGCAATGCGAGTAGGGTGTCCTAATGCTTTAGCAAATCTTGCAAGTTTTTCAGTATTTTCTTTATAAACTATATGTTCTAGACTTCTATTCATTTTCTTATCGCAAATGTACGATGTGTTTTTAATTCAATATATGATGAAAATCATATATTGCGGAAAAATTTAATTTTTATTTAATTAATAATTGGGTATTTGTAAGATGGATTTTAAGATTAACCATATTATTTAGCGATTCTTAAAGCTTTTGCAAAAGAGTTATTAAATTGACTTTCTTCAATTGCTTTTGCGGCTTTTTCAACATTATATTCTGCTCTTTTAAAGGAAATATTTATAGTTTCTGCTTTAGAAGATGAAGTAGCTTGGTTGAGTTCTAAAATTGCATAACAAATTCTAGGATCATTATCTTTTGGTTTCCCAACAGAACCAATATTTACAACATGTTTATAAACCTCACCGTCTTTAATTACTCTATGAAAAGGCTTATGTGTATGTCCGCATAATAACATATCTGCCTGATGTAATTGCATCATATCTAGCACCTCTTGTTCGGGGTAATCAATTACCATATAGTCATTAATAGCTTTCATACTTCCGTGTGTCATTAATAATTTAAAAGGTTTGTTATTTGTAATAAATGAGAGCGTTAAATGTCTTGGAAGATTAATTAAATAATCTCTATTTTCATCATTTATTAATAAATGAGTTAACTCTTTATTTGTTGGTTTTGTATGTTTTACAATAGGATTTAAGAGTGCTTCATCATGATTTCCCATAATGGTTTGAATCCCTCTCTTTCTAATTTCATCAACAACTTCATTGGGCCAAACATTGTAGCCAACCAAATCTCCTAAGCAATAAATTACATCTATATTTTCTGTTTCAACATCTTTAAAAAAAGCCTCAATTGCAGGTAAATTAGCATGTATATCTGAAAAGAAAGCTATTCTCATTTAGCGTTGATTTTTGGTGAGTTGTAATATTTCTTTTTCAACCAAAATGAAACTCTAACTAATAAAATTAAAGCAGGAACTTCAACTAAAGGACCAATTACACCCGTAAATGCTTGTCCAGAGTTTAGTCCAAAAACGGCAATAGCAACAGCAATAGCCAATTCAAAATTATTTCCAGCTGCTGTAAATGCAACTGCTGCGGTTTTATCGTATTCAGCACCCATAGATTTGGTAACAAAAAATCCAATAATAAACATTAAAGTGAAATAAATAAGTAAAGGAACTGCAATAATTAAAACGTCCATTGGAATTTCAACTATTAATTCTCCTTTTAAAGAAAACATTACTACAATAGTAAATAAAAGTGCAATTAATGTTAATGGTGAAATAGTTGGAATAAATTTTTTGGTGTACCATACTTCACCTTTTAATTTCACTAAAATTTGTCGACTTAAAATTCCTAATAAAAAAGGAATTCCTAAGTAAATTGCTACGCTTTCTGCAATTGTACCAATTGAAATATCTACAATTGCTCCTTCAAAACCGAAATAGGGTGGAAGTACAGTTATAAAAATCCAAGCATAAAAACTGTATGCAAAAACTTGAAAAATACTATTTAAGGCAACTAAACCAGCACCGTATTCACTACTTCCTTCGGCAAGATCGTTCCAAACCAAAACCATTGCAATACAACGAGCCAAACCAATTAAAATTAATCCGACCATATATTCCGGATAATCTCGTAAAAAAGTAATAGCTAAAATAAACATTAAAACAGGACCAACTATCCAATTAAGAATTAATGAAATAGAAAGTATTTTTGTGTTTTTAAAAACTTTTGGTAATAATGCGTAGTTTACCTTAGCTAAAGGAGGATACATCATTAATATTAAACCAATTGCTATTGGAATGTTTGTTGTGCCACTATTAAAAGAATTTATGATATTTGGAAATGTTGGTATAAAATATCCAAGACCTACACCAATTGCCATTGCTACAAATATCCAAAGAGTTAGATTTCTATCGAGAAAGCTTAATTTTTTTGTTGCCATTTTTATGAGTTTATTTGAGAGAAAATGTAAAATAATTCAGTTGCAATTTGCAAACTTCTTTCGTTGTATTTTTCCACTTGTTGAGGAGTATTGTCAAAAGCTTTTGGATCTTCAAAAGTTATTGGAATACGTTTTTCAGCTCCTGGAACAAAAGGACAAGCTTCATTTGCGGAATCGCAAGTTAATATTGCTGCAAAACTGTTTTTTGGATTAAAATCATCATCTAATTTTTTTGAAAATCCGATTATAGGATGTTCATTTTCTGCATATTTAATACTGTAAATTGGGTTATTTCCTTCAGAAAGTGTTTTAATTTCAAAACCTGAATTTTGTAAAGTTTTAGCAACCACAGGAAATAATGCTGTACTTTCTGTACCTCCAGAATAACAAAAAATATTTTTAAGGTTAAAGTATTTTGCTATTGTTTGTGCCCAAACTTGTGATAAATGACTTCTTCTAGAATTATGGGTGCAAATAAAATTAATTCTAATTTCTTGGTTATTTGAAACCTTAGTTTGAACAAATTCTACTAGAGGTTGTAGCACTACTTTACGTGCTTCTGAAATTGTTTCAGGATTTAAACTTTTTATTAAATTTTCTATTTTTAAATAGAGCATAAGTTGAGTAGATTTTATTTTAAAATTTTATGATTTAGCAGCAATTTCCTCCAGGAGTACAGCAAGATTCATTATTTAAATCTGCTAGATTTACGTGTTGTTTTTTTACAGGAATACCACATTTATCTTTAGCTAAGCAATCTGTTTGCTTACTGGTTAACAAAAAGTTTTTACCATTAAAATCAAGTCCAAATTTACCAATGGTATCTGCTTGATATTCAACTTCAATTTCTAAGTCTTCAATTCCTAATACTTTTTCTGAAAGCTCTATAATATTTAATAGTTTTTCTGGATGTAATCTATGATCGTAATCATTTGCATTCCAAAGTTGAAAGTTAGCTACAGTTTCATTACGTACAGTTCCTCCACAATCAATAAAGTGTTTTGTTATTTTACCAACTTCTGTAACATGGAAATGACTTGGTACTAATTCACCATTTGGTAATTGAAAAGAAATGGTTTCTAATTTGTTTAGTTGTAATTTTATTTCTGAAAGTTTCATTTTATATTTTTTGCGATTATAATTATATTAATAAGGGTTTAACAGCAATCTTCTGTTTTAGAAATATCTTGATTTAGAAAATCTAACATAGTTTCTTTCATTTTTGTCCAGTTTTCAGTGTTTATACAGTAACAAACACTTGTGCCTTCAACATTTCCTTTTATAAGCCCTAAATGTTTTAATTCTTTTAGATGTTGAGAAATTGTAGGTTGAGCAAGCCCAATTTCATTTACCAAATCACCACAATAACATGCGTTTATTTTAAAAAGTTGTTGTAAAATTGCAACCCTAGCAGGATGTCCAAAAACTTTTGCAAATAATGCAATTTCATTTTGTAAGTCCGAAAAAATTTCTGATTTAGCTAATCCCATATTTCTTTTTATTTGTTAATTGCAATATTACGATTAATATTGAAGTTCACAAAAAAATATAAAAATTATTTGTTTTAAAGGAGTAGAATATTTTAAGTATTGATAGAATATATTTTTTTAACACTAAGGTAAAATGAAGCTTATTTTATAATTGTTTAATGTTAGCTAAAAGCTTAATTAATTTATACTTGTCAATTGGTTTTGAAATATATGTATTACAGCCAGCTTCTTGTGCTTGTAGTTTAAAACTTTCTTGAATATAAGCAGTTTGAGCAATTATATATACAGAATTATTGAATTCTCGAATTTTTTTTGTGGCTTCAAATCCATTTAAAATAGGCATTTTAATATCCATTAATATAATATCGATATCATTATTATTTTTAACTAATTCAACTGCCTCAACACCATTTTTAGCTCGTATTATTTTTTTAGTTAAATTTTCTAAAACACTTTCTATATAAAAGAATGAAGTTTCATCATCTTCAGCAATTAGTATTTTATAATTTTTTAACTGTGTATTTGTGTTTTTTATAACTTTTTTTTTAGGACTGGTTGTTTTTACTTCGCCTGTAGAATTTGGTATGCGTACATAAAATGTAGTTCCTTCATTAGGTACAGAAGTTAATTTAATTTCTCCGTTTAATAGGTGTACATATCCTTTGGATATAGATAAGCCTAAACCAGAACCTTCATAACCGCTTGAGTGTGAATAATCTGCTTGTACAAATTCATTAAAAATAAAATGTTGTTTTTCAAGAGGAATACCAATTCCTGTATCTTTAATCCAAAATTCTACAGCTGTATTAGTTAACTCATATTTTACTTCAACAAAGCCCTTATTTGTAAATTTTAAAGCATTTTTAATAAGATTTGTAAGTATTGAGTTTACTTTATACTGATCTGTATAAAATGGTATGGTAGGTGTTGATTTACTATGTTTAAAAATTAAATTAATACCTTTTTCAGAAGCTTCTGTTGAGAAAAAATTATTGAGTTCATTAATGTTTTTTTCAATATCAACTTCTTTAATTATTGGTTTTTCAAGTCCAGATTCAAGTTTTGATACTTCAATAATATTATTAATAGTATCTAGCATTCTATGACCGCTTTTTTGGATAATATCAATAAATTGCGCTTGTTTTTCAGAAGAATAATCAACAGTTTTTAACAGGCTAGTAAAGCCTAAAATACCGTTCATAGGTGTTCTTATTTCATGACTCATATTAGCTAAAAAAGCAGATTTCATTTTATCGCTTTCTTCGGCTTTGTCTTTTTCTTTTTTAAGTTCAATCATTATTTTAGAGTTCAATTCAAGTTGTTCTCTAAGATCTTTGGTTTTATTTTTAATTTTAGCTTGTAAAATCCAATTTATAATAATTAATAATATAAAAAGTAGTAAAACTATGATACTTGCAATAAATAGATATTTTAAGTAATTACGCCATTGATTATTGTTTTTGTCATATTCTGAAATCCATGTGTCATAAATTTCTTGATATTTACCATTGGCCAAAATAACTTCTAAGCCATTATTTAAAATTTTTGCTAATTCAGGAGCTTCTTTTGAAACTCTAAACCCCATAGATCGCTCCAAAATTCTATGGTCTAAAGATTTTACATCGGTTCTATTAAGTATTTTAGCATAATACATTGCTCCAGTACGTTGTCCAAAAGAGCAAGTAACATTACTTTTATCTAATGCAAGTATAAGATCCTCATAACTTTTAATAAATAAAAACTTTGTAGAAGGATTAATAGATTGTATATAATGTACTAATACATCGTTTTTCCACATTGCAACTAACGGCTCTTTAGAGGTTCTTAAAAACTCAATAGAAAAATTATTATAATGTTTTGAATTGTATAAAAAACAATGCGATGTGTTTATGGCAGCTCGGGTATAAATATAATCTGGATCTGGATTGCCTGGAAAATGAAACCCTCCAATAGCATCAATTTCATTAGTTTTAAGGGCTTTTATTATAGTGTTCCATTCTCCACCACTTATTTTAATATCTGTTTTGTATAAATCTTTTATTGCTTTTAAGATTTCTACGTTAAAACCTACAAGTTCTCCATTTTCATTTAAATAATTATATGGTGGGTAATTATTGCTAAACATCACCTCATATTGTGCATTTAATTTACAAATAGAGAGTGTAACAAATAATAGGAGTAGAATTATTTTTTGTTTCATTAATATTGTAGGGGTTTATTAAATGTAAAAATAATAAAATTTCTTTAATAATTTTGACAATTGTTTTGTTATACTAAAGTTTAGTAGTTTACTTTGAAATTAAAATTTATATTTTTATTAAACTTTGTTTAAAATGGTAACTTATTAAGTTTAAGATTCTACAAAAAAACTGTTTAAAAAAAGAAATTAAAAAATTATAATATTACTAAATGTATTTAATACATTTATTATCTTTGATTAATAAATAAAAATTGTTTAAAAAAAAGATGCAATTACTTAATAATAAAAATGCTTATAAGCACCAAAAAAAAATACTTATTGCGGTAGATTGTGTAATTTTTGGTTTTGACTCTGAACAATTAAAGTTGCTCTTATTTAGAAGAAAAGTAGAACCATTAAAAGGAGCTTGGTCATTAATTGGAGCTTTTGTTAATGAAGACTTAAGTTTAAATGATGCTGCAAAAGAAGTAGTTTTTAATTTAACAGGACTTGATAATATTTTTTTAGAAGAATTAAAAACCTATAGTAAAGTAGACAGGGATCCTGGAGAACGAGTTATTTCTGTAGCGCATTACAGTTTAATTAGAATTAATGATTTTAATTTAGATAGTGTTGAAAAATTCGATGCCCGTTGGTTTAATATTGATGAAGTACCTGAATTAATTATAGATCATAAAGAGATGGTAGAAGATGCCATTTTAAAAATTAGAAAAAAAGCGCGTTTTCAACCTATTGGTTTTGAGTTGCTCCCAGAGAAATTTACCATTCCTCATTTACAAATATTATATGAATGTATTTATCAAAAAAAATTAGATGATCGTAATTTTAGAAAAAAAATTCTTTCGTTTGATATTTTAACTAAAACGGAAGAAAAAGACAGAACAGGATCTAAAAAAGGAGCGTTTTTATATAAGTTTAATAAAGAGAAATTCAATAATTTTATATCCAAAGGGTACAACTTTGAATTGTAACTAAACATGTGGTATTTAACAAAAATTAAATTTTTGTAAATTTTTTCACAAATACATTTATGTTTTATAAACTTATTTATATATTTGCTTATCAAAAATTAAAAATGAGAACTATTCAATTACATCATCATTTAAATACTTGCAATCAAGCGAGCTGAAGATGTATTGAATAAATTATAAATATATTTTAAACCCGTTTGATGAATTCAAGCGGGTTTTTTATTGAGCTCAATTTAATTTATCAAACAATAAGAATCAAAAAAATGAATAAAATTAAAATCGCAATTCAAAAATCAGGGAGACTAAACGAAGATTCTCTAAAATTATTAAAAGACTGTGGAATTTCAATAGATAATGGAAAAGATCAGCTAAAAGCATCTGCAAGTAATTTTCCTTTGGAAGTTTTATATTTAAGAAATGGAGATATACCGCAGTACTTAAGAGATGGAGTAGTAGATATTGCTATTATTGGTGAAAATGTCCTTATAGAAAAAGGTGAAGATATTGCTATTGCAGAGCGTTTAGGTTTTTCTAAATGTAGAGTTTCAATTGCAGTTCCAAAAGATGTTGCCTACAAAAGTATAAAAGATTTGGAGGGTAAACGTATTGCAACTTCATACCCAAATACAGTGCGTAACTATTTTAAAAAATTCAATATAAATCCAAATATTCACATAATTAATGGTTCTGTAGAAATTGCTCCTAATATTGGTTTAGCTGATGCAATTTGCGATATTGTTTCAAGTGGTAGTACCTTATTTAAAAACAATTTAAAAGAAGTTGAAAAAATGTTAACTAGTGAAGCTGTTTTAGCAGTTTCTCCATCAATTTCTTCAGAAAATAAACAAATTTTAGATAAGTTACAGTTTAGAATTCAGGCAGCTTTAAAAGGAAGAAAATCTAAATATATTTTAATGAATGCTCCAAACGATAAAGTAGAAAGTATTATTAAATTATTACCAGGAATGCGTAGTCCTACAGTTTTACCATTAGCAGAAGAAGGTTGGAGTTCAATACACACAGTAGTAGAAAAAAATTCTTTTTGGGAAGTTGTAGATGCATTAAAAGCTAATGGAGCAGAAGGTTTGTTAGTAGTTCCTATTGAAAAAATGGTACTATAAATAAAATAGAAGTATAGAATTGTTAATTTATTTAACTTTTCAAACTTCAACCTTTTCAACTTTTAAATTTAAATAAATGAATACAATTATAAATCCTCCAAAAACAGACTGGTTAAACATTTTACAAAGACCCACACAAACTGTAGCAGATGTTGAGGAAACTGTAAACGCTATTTTTGATGATGTAAAACAAAATGGAAATGATGCCGTAAAGCGATATACTTCTATTTTTGATGGTGTTACTTTAGATAATCTTTTTGTTACAGATGAAGAAGTTATTGAAGCTGAAAATTTAATTTCTAACGATTTAAAAGAGGCTATAAAACTTTCAAAAGAAAATATTTATAAATTTCATGCTGCTCAAAAAACTGAAAAAGTTTTAATTGAAACAACCAAAGGCGTTCAATGTTGGCAAGAAAAAAGACCTATTCAAAAAGTTGGATTGTATATTCCAGGAGGAACGGCTCCTTTATTTTCAACAGTATTAATGTTAGCAATTCCTGCTAAAATTGCTGGTTGTAGAGAAATTGTGTTAGCAACACCTCCAAATAAAAAAGGAAAAATTAATCCAGCAATAATTTATGCCGCGCAACAATGTGGTGTTACAAAAATTATAAAAGTAGGAGGTATTCAAGCTGTTGCAGGTTTAACTTTTGGTACAGAAACAATACCTAAAGTTTATAAAATATTTGGACCAGGAAATCAATTTGTTACAGTTGCAAAACAGTTAGCAACAAAATTTGGAGTTGCTATAGATATGCCTGCGGGACCAAGTGAATTATTAGTAGTTGCAGATGAAACTGCTAATCCAGCATTTGTAGCTTCAGATTTATTAAGTCAAGCGGAACACGGTACTGATAGTCAAGTTATTTTAGTTGCAACTTCTATGCAAATTTTAAATAAAGTTGCTTTAGAAATAGAAATTCAATTAGAAAAATTACCAAGAAAAAAAATTGCGACTAAAGCAATAGAAAATTCAAAATTAATTTTTGTTGAAACTAAAGAAATTGCATTAGAATTAATTAATGAATACGGTCCAGAACACTTTATTGTTTGTACTAATAATAACGATTTTTATGTTTCTGGAATAGAAAATGCAGGTTCTGTTTTTATTGGAAATTATACGCCTGAAAGTGCAGGAGATTATGCGTCAGGTACCAACCATACCTTACCAACAAACGGTTATACTAAAGCATATTCTGGAGTAAATTTAGATTCGTTTTTAAAAGCTATTTCATTTCAAAAAATATCTGAAATTGGAATTAAAAATATAGGAAATGCTATTGAAGTTTTAGCTGAAACAGAAGGTTTAAATGCACATAAAAATGCTGTAACTTTACGATTAAAAAGTTTAGAGTAACCTTATTACTAAGAGAGCAAGCATCATAGTAATTTGTTAATAAATGAAAGAAAATATAAAAATGAATATCGAAAATTTAGTTCGAGAAAATATAAAATCTTTAAAACCTTATTCTTCTGCTAGAGACGAATTTAAAGAATTTACATCTGAAATGGTTTTTTTAGATGCTAATGAAAATCCGTTTGATAATGGTGTAAATAGGTATCCAGATCCTCAGCAAATTAATGTAAAACAAATTTTATCAGAGTTAAAAGAAATACCTACAAATCAAATTTTACTAGGTAATGGAAGTGATGAAGTATTGGATTTAATTTACAGAGCTTTTTGTGAACCAAAGCAAGATAATATTATAACATTACCTCCAACTTATGGAATGTATATAGTTTTGGCTAATATTAACCATATTGAAGAAAGAGAAGTAGAACTAACAACTAATTTTGAGCCTGCTATAGAGCAGATTTTAAAAGTTGCAGACGCACATTCTAAAATATTATTTTTATGTTCTCCAAACAATCCAACTGGAAATTCTTTTTCAAATAGTATTGTAGAAGAACTCTTGGTAAAATTTAAAGGACTGGTTGTAATAGATGAAGCTTACATAGATTTTTCTAAACAAAAAAGTTGGCTTTCAAGATTGGAAGAGTTTCCAAATTTAATTATTACTCAAACCTTATCAAAAGCCTATGGAATGGCAGGTATTAGATTGGGTATTTGTTATGCTTCTTCAGAAATTATTGCAATTTTAAATAAAATAAAACCACCTTATAATATTAACGAATTAACGCAGAAAAAGGCTTTAAAAAAATTGTTGAATAAAAATAAGGTGCAACATGAAATTGAAAAAATTTTAGAACAACGCAGTAAGTTGATTGAAAAATTAAGTTCAATTTCGTTTATAAAAAAAATATATCCAACAGATGCTAATTTTGTGTTAGTTAAAGTTGATAATGCTGTAAAAAGATACAATCAACTAATTGAAAAAGGAATTGTTATAAGAAATAGAACAACACAACCCTTGTGTGAAAATACCTTGCGATTAACAGTTGGAACAAAAAGTGAAAATAAGAAATTAATTGAAGCATTAAAAGCGATTTAAAATGAAGAAAAAAGTATTGTTTATTGACCGTGATGGAACTATGATTAAAGAACCTGCTGATGAACAAATAGATGCATTTGATAAATTGGTTTTTTATCCGAAAGTTTTCACTTATCTAGGTAAAATCGCTAAAGAATTAGATTTTGAATTGGCAATGATTACCAATCAAGATGGTTTAGGTACCGAAGTATATCCAGAAAATACTTTTTGGCCTGTACATAATTTTATAATGAATTCTTTTGAAAATGAAGGAGTTGTATTTGAAGATGTGTTTATAGATAAAACTTTTCCACATGAAAATACAGAAACACGTAAACCTAAAACGGGTTTGCTAACAAAGTATTTTTCTGAAGAATACGATTTAGAAAATTCTTTTGTAATAGGTGATAGATTAACAGACATAGAGTTGGCTAAGAATTTAAATGCAAAAGGAATTTTTATTAATGATAATACCAATTTAGGTACTGATGAAATTTCTGTAAAAAGAAATGAGTTAGATGCTTTTATTGCTTTAGAAAGTAACGATTGGCAAAAAATATACGAGTTTTTAAAACTTGAAAACAGAACTGCTGAATTGACTAGAAATACCAATGAAACTAAAATTTACATCAAATTAAATTTAGATGGAACAGGTAAAAGTGAAATTTCTACAGGTATTGCATTTTTTGATCATATGCTAGATCAAATTTCACGTCATGGAAATATGGATTTAACAATACAAGTTCAAGGGGATTTAGAAGTTGATGAACACCATACTATTGAAGATACCATGATTGCTTTAGGTGAAGTTTTTTCGAAAGCTTTAGGAAATAAATTAGGAATAGAACGTTATGGATTTTGCTTGCCAATGGATGATTGTTTAGCGCAAGTAGCCATAGATTTTGGTGGTAGAAATTGGTTGGTTTGGGATGCAGATTTTAAACGAGAAATGATTGGAGAAATGCCAACAGAAATGTTTTATCATTTATTTAAATCATTTACCGATGGCGCAAAATGTAACTTAAATATCAAAGCTGAAGGTGAAAACGAACATCATAAAATTGAAGGTATTTTTAAAGCTTTTGCAAAGGCCATAAAAGTTGCGGTAAAACGTGATCCAGAAAAAATGATTTTACCAAGTACAAAAGGAATGCTTTAAAATATACTAGAGATGTAGCATTGAGATAATAGATTTTCTCAATACTTAATTCTCTATACCCAATACTAAAATTAAATGAAAATAGTAATCATAAATTACGGAGCAGGAAACATTCAATCTATAAAATTTGCTATTAAACGTTTAGGTTTTGAAGCAGTTTTAACAGATAATGAAGAAGAAATAAGAAATGCTGATAAGGTGATTTTTCCTGGCGTAGGAGAGGCGAGTAGTGCGATGGGAATGTTAAAATCTACGGGATTGGATAAAGTGATTCCAACTTTAAAACAACCTGTTTTAGGTATTTGTTTAGGAATGCAATTGATGTGCGCTTATTGTGAAGAAGGAAATACAAAAGGTTTGGCCATTTTTGATTGTGATGTACTAAAATTTGATGCTTCGGAAAAAGTACCACAAATTGGATGGAATCAAATTGAAAATTTAAAATCCGATTTGTTCAAAGGAATTAAAGAAAAAGAATATATGTATTTGGTGCATAGTTTTTATGTTGCATTAAATAATGAAGCAATTGCAACTACCAATTATGGTTTGAAATATGCCTCTGCCTTAAAAGAAAAAAACTTTTATGGCGTACAATTTCATCCCGAAAAAAGTAGCAAAGCAGGAGCTCAAATATTGAAGAATTTTTTAGAGTTAATGTAAGTTAAAAGTTAAATATTAGATATTAAAAGTTTTTGCTATGAAAAATCAAATATTAAAAAGAACTAAAGATTTTGCAATTAATTGTTGGCGATTTTGTGAAAAAGTACCAAAATCTAGAGAATATAATGCGTTTGTAAACCAGTTAATTAGAAGTGCTAGTTCTGTAGGTGCAAATTATAGAGCATCGCAACGGGCTAAATCAACAGCAGATTTTATTAATAAATTAAAGATTGTTGAAGAAGAAGTTGATGAAAGTGTTTATTGGTTAGAAATTTTTGAAGAAGTATTGCCAAATTATTCTAATGAAATTGAAATTCTAAAAAAAGAAGGAAAAGAGCTGTTAGCAATAACAGTAGCTTCAATTAATACAGCTAAAAGAAAACAATAAAAGAAGTTAGAAGGTAAATTATAAAATCAAATATCTAATTTATACGTTTAATAAAAACTTCTAATATTTAATATCATATATTTAATATAATAAGACAATGAGAATAATTCCAGCAATAGATATCATCAATGGTAAATGTGTACGTCTTTCAAAAGGCGATTATGCAACTGAAAAAGTGTACAATGAAAATCCGTTAGAAGTTGCAAAAATGTTTGAAGCACACGGAGTTCAGCATTTACATTTGGTAGATTTAGATGGAGCAAAAGCAAGCCATATTGTAAATCATAAAGTATTAGAAACTATTGCTTCTAAAACAAATTTGTCAATTGATTTTGGTGGTGGATTAAAGTCAGATGATGATTTAAGAATTGCGTTTGAAAGTGGCGCAAATCAAATTACAGGCGGAAGTATTGCGGTTAAAAATCCAGAAATATTTAACAATTGGTTGCAAAAATTTGGAGCTAATAAAATTATTTTAGGAGCTGATGCAAATAACGAAAAAGTTGCGGTAAGTGGTTGGTTAGAAGAGTCTGATAGAGAGTTAATTCCCTTTATTCAAGGTTACGAAAAAGAAGGTGTAAGTTACGTGATATGTACTGATATTTCAAAAGATGGTATGTTACAAGGTCCGTCATTTGATTTATATCAAAAGATATTAAATGAAACTACAAATATTAAATTAATCGCTTCTGGAGGAATTTCAACATATAATGAATTACCTCGGTTGGCTGAAATGGGTTGTGAAGGAACCATTGTTGGTAAAGCAATTTACGAACATAAAATTAGTATGAAAGAAATTGAACAGTTTATAATAAACAAGTAGTGAGTAATTCGTATTGAGATGTTAGATTTTTCAATACTTAATACTCAATACTCAATACTAAAATTGAATGTTAACAAAAAGAATAATTCCTTGTTTGGATATAAAAAACGGAAGAACTGTAAAAGGTGTAAATTTTGTAGATTTACGTGATGCAGGAGATCCGGTTGAACTTGCTGAAATTTATGCAAATGAAGGTGCTGATGAATTGGTTTTTTTAGATATCACAGCAACAGAACAACGCAGAAAAACCTTGGCTGAATTAGTAATGCATGTTGCTGAAAAGGTAAATATTCCATTTACAGTTGGAGGAGGAATTTCATCGGTTGAAGATGTTGAAATATTATTAAATTCTGGAGCAGATAAGGTTTCTATAAATTCTTCCGCAGTAAAAAATCCGCAATTAATTAATGAGTTAGCGGCTAAATTTGGAAGCCAATGTGTAGTTGTGGCGATTGATGCCAAACAAATTGATGGAGAATGGATGGTGCATTTAGTAGGAGGAAAAGTACCAACTGAAATTAAATTATTTGACTGGGCTAAAGAGGTTGAACAACGTGGTGCAGGTGAAATTTTATTTACCTCAATGGATCACGATGGTACTAAAAATGGCTTTGCAAATAAGGCTTTAGCTTATTTAAGTGAATTGGTGAATATTCCAATTATTGCATCGGGAGGCGCAGGAAATATGCAGCATTTTACGGATACTTTTAAAGATGGAAAAGCAGATGCCGCTTTGGCTGCAAGTGTTTTTCATTTTAAAGAAATTGAAATAATAGATTTAAAAAACGAATTAAAACAAAATAATATTCCTGTAAGATTATAATTACGCATCACCCTGAATTTATTTCAGGGTCACATAATAATTTAAACTTGTTGGATGAGATTCTTAAACAAGTTCAGAATGACGGTTTATAAGGGGAAATAAGATAATAGAATTATGGAAATAGATTTTAACAAAAACAGTGACGGATTAGTACCAGCAATTATTCAAGATTTTACAACCAGACAAGTATTAATGTTGGGTTATATGAATGAAGAGGCTTACAATAAAACAGTTGAAACAGGGAAAGTAACTTTCTTTAGTAGAACTAAAAAAAGGCTTTGGACAAAAGGTGAAGAAAGTGGTAACTTTTTAAACTTAATTTCGGTAAAAAACGATTGTGATAATGATACTTTATTAATTAAAGTAAATCCAGTGGGGCCTACTTGTCATAAAGGAACAGATACTTGTTGGGATGAAACGAATGAGTCTAGTTTTGGTTTTTTATCAGAGCTTGAAAGTGTAATTACTAGCAGAAGAGTAAATGCAGATTCTGAAAATAGTTATGTAGCTTCTTTATTTGAAAAAGGGATTAATAAAATAGCTCAAAAAGTAGGTGAGGAGGCCGTTGAAATTGTAATTGAAGCAAAAGATAATGATGATAATTTATTCTTAAATGAAGGTGCCGATTTATTATTTCACTACTTAATATTATTACAAGCGAAAGGATTTACTTTAAAAGATATTGTAAAAGTTTTAGAAGGAAGACATAAATAATAACAAGTCTTGTTTGAATAAAAAAGAGACAGTTTAAAAATAGTTTTTAGACTGTCTCTTTTAATTTTATAGACTTGTCCCGTCCTGAAATAGCGATACACTAAAACACAAGTGTAATGAAAACATCAGACAAATCAGGTGCAGCAAAGCGAACTCAAAAAGATTACTCGCTTTCTTTTAAACTTCAATTAGTTGAAGAAGTAGAACAAGGATTTTTAACAAAAACCCAAGCCAAGCGTAAATATGGTATTCAGGGAGACGCTACAGTAACCAAATGGTTGCAAAAATATGGTAACTTTGATTGGGAAAACCAAGTTCCAAAAACGATGTCAAAAACTCCAGAACAAAAAATACTTGAGCTTGAAGCTAAAATAAAGCTCCTTGAAAAACAGAAAGCTAGAGCTGAACATCTAGCAGAACGTGCTGATAAAAAGGTTATTATTTTCGATATGCTTGTTGATATGGCAGAAAAGGAATATGATATTCAAATAAGAAAAAATTACACACCCGACTTATCAACATCTTCAAAGAAGAATATAAAGAAACTTTAGTTTCTACCTGTGATTTGCTCGGGGTAAACAGACAGGTTTACTATAGATCCATAAAATCAAGACTTCATAAACAAACTGTAGCACAAAAAGTTATCGTTTTGGTTCGTGATATTCGGATGCTAATGCCAAGATTGGGTGGTAAGAAATTATACTTTCTGTTAAAGGATAAATTATCACTATTAAAAGTAGGAAGAGATAAATTGTTTAGAATACTAAAAGCTAACCATATGTTAATAATACCTAAAAGAAGCTACCACATAACTACAGACTCTCATCATAGATTTAGAAAGCACAGAAACCTTGTCAGCTCAATGGATATAGAAGGGCCTGAATCAGTTTGGGTGAGTGATATTACATATATCGGAACGAGAACCAACCCTTCGTATCTGGCATTAATCACAGATGCTTATTCTAAAAAGATTGTAGGATATGATGTGTCAAAATCTTTATCAATGGATGGTTCATTGAGGGCATTGGAAATGGCTATAAATAATAGAAAATACAAAGAAAGTCCATTAATACATCACTCTGATAGAGGGTTGCAATATTGCTCGAATGAATATCAAAGACTATTAGAAAACAATGAGATTAAGCCTAGTATGACTGAAAAATATGATCCATATGAAAATGCAGTTGCAGAGCGAATAAATGGAATTTTAAAACAGGAATTTAGTGTAGCACAGAAGATTCAAGATTTTAAAGTAAAGAAGAAACTGGTCAAAAATGCAATAGAAATATACAACAATATAAGACCTCATTTATCTAACGAAATGCTAACACCAATACAAATGCACGCACAAAAAAAAATTAAACCAAAACAATACAAATCAAAAAAGCTGAACAATGATGTCATTATTCAGCTTTAATTTTTAACTTTTACCCTTTAATAATCTGTATCGGTTATTTAGGACTAGACAACTAAAAGAAAAAAATTTAAGCATTTTTTTCTCTTTCAGCAGTAAGTTCAGCAATTTTAATAATAACATCTGTTGCTAATTGTAAAGATTCTGCAGCAATATATTCGTATCTACCATGGAAATTATGTCCACCAGCAAAAATATTTGGACATGGTAAGCCTTTATAAGATAGTTGAGAACCATCTGTACCACCACGTATTGCTTTAATTAGCGGTTTTATATTTAATTGCTTCATAGCTTCTTCAGCAATATCTACAATATGCATTACAGGTTCAATTTTTTTGCGCATATTAAAGTATTGATCTTTAATTTCAACCTGCACTAAATCACTTCCTAATTTTTTATTTAAAGTATCTGCAACTTTTTGAAAAGTAGCTTTTCTTGCTTCAAATAAATCAAAATCGTGATCTCTAATAATGTATTCTAAAGTAGCTTTTTCTACTTCTCCAGACATTGTGTGTAAGTGGTAAAAACCTTCGTAACCTTCAGTTTCTTGTGGAATTTCATTTTTTGGTAAAGCAGCTATAAATTCATTAGCAATTAGCATAGAATTTATCATTTTTCCTTTTGCATAACCAGGGTGTACAATTTTACCATTGATAGTTACTTTTGCTCCAGCAGCATTAAAGTTTTCATATTCAAGTTCTCCAACCTGACTACCGTCCATAGTATAAGCCCATTCTGCACCAAATTTTTCAACATCGAACATATGCGCACCTTTACCAACTTCTTCATCTGGAGTAAAACAAATTCTAATTTTACCGTGCTTAATTTCAGGGTTATTTATTAAAAATTCCATTGCAGAAACAATTTCAGTAACACCTGCTTTGTCATCAGCTCCTAAAAGAGTAGTACCATCTGTGGTAATTAATGTTTGACCTTTATATTGTAATAAATCATCAAAATAACCTGGAGAAAGTACTATATTTTCTTCTTTGTTTAAAAGAATATCTTTTCCGTCATAATTTGGGTGAAATTGTGGATTTACATTAGTACCTGAATAATCTGGACTTGTATCAATATGAGCAATAAAACCAATAGTTGGCACTTTAAAATCTACGTTTGAAGGCAAAGTAGCCATAATATAGCAATTGTCGTCTAAAGTAACATCTTGCATTCCAATTTCATTTAGTTCTTCAACTAAAACTTTAGCTAAATCCCATTGTTTTTCAGTACTTGGAAACGCAGGATTGTTTTCGTCAGATTGAGTATCTATTTTAACATACTTAACGAATCTATCTATTATTTTTTGCATTTTATTTAATTTTTTATCAAAAGTAAGTATTCAATTAAGGATTTGCAATCTAATTATCTTAATTTATTGTAAAAATTCAATACTGTTTAATAAATTTATAGATTCACAAATACGTTCATCAATAGTATTGGTTCCATAAATTTCTGAATAAGCTGTAAAATAAGTTTCCGGTGAAAGTTTAACTAACAGATTAAATTGATTGTATGTAAAACCTTTTTTAGTACCTGATACCATATAATAATATGCTGGTTTTGACTTAAATTGAAGCGTATCACTTTTCACATTTTTTAAATTTGAATTTGCTATAATAGCAGCTGTTTTTTTATAAAATTCGTCATTAAATTCTAAATTTCCATAGTTAAAAGCTACGTCAATTATATAAGTTTCACTTAATTGTTTTGTAGTATCTGCTGCAAAAATTTCAGATTGATAATCGTTGTAATATAATTCTGTTTTCCAGTTAGTAGGGATAGCTATCTTAAAGTTATTTTTAAAATCTGTATAAACTTTAGGATTGGTTATTTTTGAGGTTTTACAATTAAATCTGTTGCTTAATTCTGATTGCTTTTTACAACTAGTAAGTATAAATAGTAATGATAAAATATATAGTGTAGATTTCATTCTTAATTTTTCTTTTTATAAAATAATGCTATGTTTAATTTACTTCAGTATTACATTTGTTTGTTTATTAAATGTTTTAAGAACAAACTAAATAATATTACATTTTTTATTCTATTTGCATTTTAGCAACTACATTATTTCCAGATAGCCAAGCTGTATTTTTATTGTAAAAACGAATGGAATAAAACCCTTCATCGCTAACTTTTTCCCATTCTTTACCGTAATTTTTTGAATAAAAGACACCATTTGTAGAAACTGCAAACACTTCTTTGCCTTCAGTTTCTGGAACATATTGCACACAACTAATATATTTTGGAGCAGTATTTTCTGCAACAATTTCCCATGTTTTACCACCATTTTTTGTGATTGCTTTGTTTGCAGAATTTCCAAATTTATCTAAATAGTTACCACCACAAATAATTCCTCGGTTATTGTCGTAAAAATCTACAGAATAAATTCCTGTAGTAGCCGTACCTTGAATTATAGGTGTGTTGTATACATTCCAAGTTAAGCCCAGATCTGAAGTATGATAGACGCTAGATTTTACGCCACCAGTTACAATCCACGCTTGTGTACCAACAATTGCAATATTGGTATTACTTGCAGCAAAAGCAGCTTCACCTTCAGCAATTTCAGGTAAATTTTCGCAAGGTACTTTGTTCCAGGTGTTTCCACCATCTTGGGTTGTTATAATTGACAAACAATTGCTTGTTGGATCTCCCATTGCAATTCCATTTAAATCATCAAAAAACTGCATTGAATTATAAAATACCTTATCGTTTTCTTCTTTATAAACAATTTTAAGCTGCTTGTTTTGGTACTTGTAAAGCAGTGCGGGATTTCCAATACTTAAAGCAAATACGGCATTTTTTGTATGTGCTAATGCTCTAAAATGAGGTGTAATTGTATCGGTTATTATTTTTATTTTACCTTCTAAATCTCCAAAATTTGTTAAAAATCCTAAATCACCTTTAGAGCCAGCATATACAATTGTAGAGTCGTTTATAATTTCAATAGCACGTATACTTGTACTGTCTAATTTTATTTTATTTATTGAAATATTTACCTTTTCGCGTGGTTTGTAAACTTCACTACAAGCAATAAAAAAAAATAAGATGATAATTAGTAATGGAGTTCTTTTCATTTTTAATATTTTTATGCGACTAATTTAATTAAAAGCTTGATAAATTAATGAAAAAAGCATTAGTAATTTCTGGTGGTGGAAGCAAAGGAGCATTTGCAGGTGGAGTTGCTCAGTATTTATTAAAAAATAAACATAATAAGTACGATTTATTTATAGGTTCTTCAACAGGAAGTTTAATGGTTTCTCATTTAGCCTTAGGTAAAATTGATGATTTAAAAAGATTGTACACTTCTGTAAATCAGCATACAATATTTAGTAATAATCCTTTTGTTATTAAAAAGCAGCATGGTGAAAAAATTATTACAATAAATCATTTCAATATTTTATGGAATTTTATCAACGGAAGAAAAACTTTTGGAGAAAGTAAAAATTTAAGAAAACTTATAAAAAAAGAAGTTACAGAAGAAATTTACAATAAAATTCAAGAAACAGAAGTAGATGCAGTTGTAACTGTTTCTAACTTATCTTTAAATCAGGTTGAATATAAATCTATAAAAGACTGTTCTTATAACGACTTTTGCGATTGGATTTGGGCTTCTTGCAATTATGTGCCATTTATGAGTTTAACCGATAAAAACGGTTGCCAATATGCAGATGGCGGTTTTGGTTGCCTGGTGCCAATTAAAGAAGCGATTTCACGTGGAGCTAAGGAAATTGATGCCATTATTTTAGAAACAGAAGTAACACAAATAAATAGATTGCATTCAAAAAATGCTTTTTCTTTATTGTTTAGTGTATTTGATTTTATGTTAGAACATGTAGAACGACATAATATTACAATAGGTAAATTGTCTGCGAAACATCAAGATGTTAAACTAAATTTATACTATACGCCTACAGTTTTAACTACAAATTCTTTAATTTTTGATAAAAAATTAATGTCTAAATGGTGGAAAGCAGGATTTAAATATGCTAAAAATAAAGACCATGAAACTATGAATTCTTTTAGAGCAGATGTTTTAAAATAACTATTTAACATTAAAAGAGTTATCTAAAATTAAGTGGTTCTAACGTTAAACTTATGATGTCTTTATTTTGAACCCTACAATGTTTTAAGTCATATAATACTCTAAAAAATAAACAAACCAATTTAAAACCGATTTATAAATGTTATTTAAAAATTATAAAACACTTATAATATATTCATTACTATTGTTTTTGTTTTCAGCTTTTTATGGCTTAGTGTTACGTTGGAATTTTGCATTTCCTTCAGCATTAATTTCATACAAAAATTTATTGCAAGGTCATTCGCATGTAGCATTTTTAGGTTGGGGATATTTAACGGTTATTTATGCTGTTTGTAAATTATTTATTCCGAAGGAAAAAAGAGATTCAAAAGTTTATAAAGTGACTTTATTTATAATTATAATAACTATTTTTTTAATGTTATTTAGCTTTTTATTAAGTGGTTATAAAACATTTTCAATAGTATTGCTTTCAGTTTTTGGAATAACATCTTATGTGCTGTCTTTTAAAATATTAAAGGACTTAAAAGGTGAAAGTACTGCTGCTAAATTGGTTAAGTTTGGAATGTACTATTACTTAATTTCTAGTTTTGCTACTTGGTTTTTAGCTTTTGTAGTTGTTACACAAGGCAAAACAAATTTGTATTATAATTCGATTTATTTTTATATGCATTTTCTATACAATGGTTTTTTTGTATTTACATTATTTGGGCTGCTTTTTAAAATTTTTGAAAATCAGAATGTTAAGGTTTCAAATTCATTAAAAAAATATTTTTTTATTTATTTAAATTTAGCCTGTATTCCTGCATATGTGTTGTCTGTTTTATGGAGTACAACAACTATTGTATATAATATAATTGGTTTTATAGCTGCAATTTTACAGTTAATTTCATTGTTGTTTTTATTGAAGATATTAAAACAAGTTTTAGAACAGATTAATTGGGGTTTTATATCAAAATTAGTATTAAAATTTGCTATGATTGCTTATGTGCTTAAAATTTTAGCACAAGTAGCGTCTGCATTTCCATACTTTGTAAAAAAATCATTGGCATTAAAACCTTATTTTATTATTGGATATTTACATCTTTTTACCTTGGCTTTTATGAGCGTTTTATTATTTTTAATTTTGAAACAGCTTAAAATTCTTTATTTTAATAGAATGCTTTCAAAATTGGGGCTAACGTTCTTTTTATTGGGAGTTTTGTTTACCGAATTATTATTGTTTTTACAAGGTTTTTTAATACTAATAAAGCAACAAATTATACCTAACTATACAATTATTTTATTAATTTTTAGTTTCTTTATAGTAATAGGTATTGTTCAAATTTTTATTAGTCAATTTTTAAAACCGGTATCTTTTAATAAATAATTATTTGTCAATAACTTTTATTGCTTAACTAAATATGTAATAGTACTTTTGAATTTTTAAAGAATTCCTGTGATAAATTACTTAGAAAATCTTAACGAATCTCAAAAAGCAGCGGTTGTTCATAAAGAAGGACCAATGATAATAATTGCCGGAGCTGGCTCAGGTAAAACACGTGTGTTAACTTATAGGATAGCGCATTTAATGAATCAAGGTGTTGATTCGTTTAATATTTTATCGTTGACTTTTACTAATAAAGCTGCACGAGAAATGAAAAATAGGATTGCCGATGTTGTTGGTGCTTCAGAAGCTAAAAACCTGTGGATGGGAACATTCCACTCTGTTTTTGCACGTATTTTACGAACTGAAGGAGCACATTTAGGTTATCCTTCAAATTTTACAATTTACGATACTCAAGACGCTGTAAGGTTGCTTTCTTCTATAATTAAAGAAATGCAATTAGATAAGGATAAATACAAACCAAAACAGGTTTTAAGTAGAATTTCATCCTTTAAAAATAGTTTAATAACCGTAAAAGCATATTATAACGATCCAGATTTAATTGAAGCTGATAAAATGGCACAACGTCCAAAAATGGGTGAAATCTACCATCAATATGTAGAGCGTTGTTTTAAAGCTGGAGCAATGGATTTTGACGATTTATTGTTAAGAACTAACGAGTTATTAACACGTTTCCCGGCAGTATTGGCTAAATATCAAGATCGATTTAAGTATATTTTGGTTGATGAGTATCAAGATACTAATCACTCGCAATACTTAATTGTTAGAGCTTTGGCAGATCGTTTTCAAAATATTTGTGTAGTTGGAGATGATTCGCAAAGTATTTATGCATTTAGAGGGGCAAATATTCAGAATATATTAAATTTTCAACGAGATTATGAAAAAGTTCAAATTTTTAAATTAGAACAAAATTATCGTTCATCAAATAATATTGTTCAAGCAGCAAATTCTGTAATTGAAAAAAATAAAACCAAATTAGATAAAGAAGTTTGGACAGAAAATAGTGAAGGCCCAAAAGTGAAAGTAATGCGTACCTACACAGAAGGTGAAGAAGGGCGTTTTATAGCTGATTCTATTTTTGATAATATGATGAATTTGCAACTGAAAAGTTCAGATTTTGCCATTTTGTATAGAACAAATGCGCAGTCAAGAGCACTTGAAGATGCACTTAGAAAAAAAGATATTAAGCATAAAATTTATGGTGGATTGTCTTTTTATCAACGTAAAGAAATAAAAGATACTTTGGCTTATTTGCGTTTATTAATTAACCCAAACGATGAAGAAGCACTTAAAAGAGTTATAAATTATCCATTGCGAGGCATTGGTGCTAGTACGGTTGATAAACTTTCTGTAGCTGCAAATCATTATAAAATATCAATTTTTGAATTATTAAAGAATTTACACAATTACGATTTAAAATTAAATTCAGGTGTTAAAAATAAATTAGATGGTTTTATTACTATGATCCAGCATTTTCAAATAGAAGCGCAAACTAAAAATGCGTTTGAAGTAGCTGAATTAGTTGTAAAACAAACACGTTTAATTCGAGATTTAGAAAAAGATGGAACTCCCGAAGGAGTTAGTAGAGTAGAAAATGTTCAAGAATTATTAAACGGAATTAAAGATTTTATTGATGTTCAAAAAGAAAAAGATGAAGAAGATTCTTTAGCTTTCTTTCTTGAAGATGTAGCACTTGCCACAGATTTTGATAGTGATAAAAAAGATGATACTCCTAGAGTTTCATTAATGACAATTCACTTAGCAAAAGGTTTAGAATTTCCGTATGTGTATGTTGTTGGTTTAGAAGAAAATCTATTTCCTTCAGCAATGAGTATGAATACACGAAGTGAGCTTGAAGAAGAACGTAGATTATTTTATGTAGCGTTAACTAGAGCCGAAAAACAAGCATATTTAACCTATGCCCAAACACGTTACCGTTGGGGTAAATTAGTAGATTGTGAGCCAAGTCGATTTTTAGAGGAAATTGATGATAAATTTTTAGAATATTTAACCGTAAAAGAACCGCAAACCTCCCAAAATAAATATATTAACGAAGATATTTTTGGAAGTGTTCCTAAAAATAAAATTAGGTTTAAAAAACCAATACAGCGTACTCCAGTTAAAAAAAATGAAGCTCCTAAAATTAAATTTCAACCACCAAAAAATTTAAAAAAAGTAGCGCATACAAATCCTTCAAAAGCAAATTTATTTGATAATAATGTTAGTGTTGGAAATGTTGTAAGTCATACAAAATTTGGAAAAGGAGAAGTATTAAGTTTAGAAGGTAGTGGTGCAAATCAAAAGGCTGAAATAAGGTTTGCCTCTGTTGGCGTAAAAAAGTTACTATTACAATTTGCTAAGCTTACAATTATTAGCTAAAATAACATTGTAAAATCAATATTAATAATGTAATTTGCATAATATAAAAAGAGAAAAGATAGATGGAATTTGATTTAGAATACAATGGGGAAAGACCTCATTTAATTATACCTGAGTATGGAAGACATATTCAAAAATTGGTAGATAATTGTGTTGCTTTAGAAGATGTTGAAGAACGTAATAAAATGGCAAAAGCTATAGTAGATGTTATGGGAAATTTACAACCTCATTTACGAGATGTGCCAGATTTTAAACATAAACTGTGGGATCAATTATTTATAATGTCTGATTTTAAATTAGAAGTAGATTCTCCTTACGATAAACCTTTAAAAGAAGAATTACAAGCAAAACCGGAACCTTTAGCATACCCAAAATCGGCATCTAAATACCGTTTTTATGGAAATAATATTCAAACCATGATTGATGTTGCCTTAACGTGGGATGAAGGTGAAGTTAGAGAGGCGTTGTATTTTGCAATTGCAAATCATATGAAAAAATGTTACTTAAACTGGAATAAAGATACAGTTGAAGATAAAGTAATTTTTAAACATTTAAAAGAGTTATCTCACAATAAAATTGATTTAACTGAAACTAACGAAACTTTATCTGAAGTTAAAGATTTAATGCGTAAAAGAAAGTCTTCAAATAAAAATAGACAATCAGACTCAAGAAAAAAGTCTTATAGATTTAAATAAGAAAAAAAATGGCAACATTTGTAATTGAAGGAGGAAATAAGTTAAGTGGAGAAATTACGCCTCAAGGAGCAAAAAACGAAGCTTTACAAGTAATTTGTGCAGTTTTATTAACAAAAGAAAAAGTTACAATTAGTAATATTCCAGATATTAGAGATGTTAATAAGCTAATATTTATTCTTGGAGAATTAGGTGTAAAAATAGAAAAAACAGCTAGTGATACCTATACTTTTCAAGCAGATGATTTAAACTTAGAATATCTAGAATCTGAAAAATTTAAGCAAGAAGGTAGCTCTTTAAGAGGTTCTATTATGATTGTTGGACCTTTGTTAGCACGTTTTGGAAAAGGTTATATTCCTAGACCTGGAGGTGATAAAATTGGAAGAAGACGTTTAGATACTCATTTCGATGGTTTTATAAAATTAGGTGCAACATTTAGATATAATAAAGACGAAAAGTTTTATGGTGTAGAAGCCGAATTTTTAACTGGAGCTAATATGCTTTTAGATGAAGCTTCAGTAACTGGAACAGCTAATATTGTAATGGCTGCAGTAATGGCAAGAGGTATTACCACTATCTACAATGCGGCTTGCGAACCATATTTACAGCAACTTTGTAAAATGCTAAATAGTATGGGAGCAAAAATTAGAGGTGTTGGTTCTAATTTATTAATAATTGAAGGTGTAAAAACACTAACCGGTTGCTACCATAGAATTTTACCAGATATGATTGAGATTGGTAGCTGGATTGGTATGGCTGCTATGACAAAATCTTCAATTACAATAAAAAATGTAAGTTGGGACGATTTAGGATTAATTCCGCGTGTTTTTCAAAAATTAGGAATTAATTTAGAAAGAAGAGGAGATGATATTTTTATTCCAGAACAAGAAAATTATGAAATCCAAGATTTTATAGATGGATCTATTCTAACAATTTCAGATGCACCTTGGCCAGGCTTTACTCCAGATTTATTAAGTATTGTATTAGTTATCGCTACACAAGCAAAAGGAAGTGTTTTAATTCATCAAAAAATGTTTGAAAGTCGCTTGTTTTTTGTTGATAAATTAATAGATATGGGAGCTAAAGTTATTTTATGCGACCCTCACAGAGCAACTGTAATAGGAATGAATCACGAGTCTAGTTTAAAGGGAACAGTAATGACTTCACCAGATATTAGAGCAGGTATTTCTTTGTTAATAGCGGCACTTTCAGCTAAAGGAACAAGTACCATACATAATATTGAACAAATAGATAGAGGTTATCAAAATATAGATGAACGTTTACGAGCTATTGGAGCTAAAATTACCAGAGTAGATTAACATTCTAAAATTCAAAAATACCACTCCGTAAAGTTTTTAAATTTTACGGAGTTTTTTTATAAATTTTTGAATAATTCAAGCGCTTAATTTTTCAAGTTTTTAATAAAAAATTTCATACCAATGTCATAATGTCATAATTATATAAAGTGGCAATACTTTTGCTAATATTATAATTGATAAATTTTTTAGATGAAATTATGAGCACAAAGAAAGATTCAAAAGACGAAAAAGAGATTCTCGATAAAGAAACAACACAACAAGAAACTAATGAAATTAGTGCAGAAGAGCAGTTAAAGCTTGATGTTGCTGAAGAGAAAGATAAATTTTTACGATTATTTGCTGAATTTGAAAACTATAAAAAACGTACTTCTAAAGAACGTGTTGAATTGTTTAAAACTGCCAATGAAGATTTAATGACAGTTTTACTGCCTATTTTAGATGATTTTGACAGAGGTTTAAATGAAATTAAAAAAGCAAAAGACAAAGCACTTTTAAAAGGAATGGAACTTATTAAAGATAAGTTTTATAATACCTTAACTAAAAAAGGCTTAACTCATATTAAAGTAGAGCAAGGGGATATTTTTGATGTAGAATTGCATGAAGCAATTACTCAAATTCCAGCACCTTCTGAAGATTTAAAAGGAAAAATAATTGATATTGTTGAACAAGGTTATAAGTTAGGGGATAAAATAATAAGATACCCTAAAGTAGTTATTGGACAATAGAAATAATTTTAATTACGAATAACAAATTAATGGCAAAGCAAGATTTTTACGAAATATTGGGTGTTTCAAAAAATGCAACTCCTGCAGAAATAAAAAAAGGATATAGAAAGATGGCTCTAAAATACCATCCTGACAAAAATCCTGGAAATAAAGAAGCTGAAGAAAACTTTAAAAAAGCAGCTGAAGCTTATGAAATTTTAAGCGACGAGAATAAAAAAGCACGTTACGATCAATATGGTCATGCTGCTTTTGAAAACGGCGGTGGCGCCGGAGGCTTCGGAGGAGGAGGAATGAATATGGATGATATATTCAGTCAATTTGGAGATATTTTTGGTGGCGCATTTGGCGGCGGTGGCGGCTTTGGCGGTTTTAGTGGCGGCTCTAGAGGTAGAGCACGTGTTAAAGGAAGTAATCTAAGAATTAGAGTTAAACTTACCTTAGAAGAAATTGCAAAAGGCGTAGAGAAAAAAGTAAAAGTTAAAAGAAAAGTGCAAGCTGCTGGTGTAACTTTTAAAACTTGTACAACATGTAACGGAACAGGGCAAGTAATGCGAGTTACTAATACTATTTTGGGAAGAATGCAATCTGCTTCTACCTGTCCAAATTGTCATGGTGCAGGTGAAGTATTAGATAAAAGACCAAAAAATGCAGATGCACAAGGTTTAGAACAAAAAGAAGAGACTGTTTCAATTAAAATTCCAGCTGGAGTAACTGAAGGTGTTCAACTAAAAGTAAACGGAAAAGGTAATGCTGCACCGGGAAATAATGCTGTAGATGGAGATTTAATTGTTGTAATTGAAGAAATTAAACACGAAACTTTAAAAAGAGAAGGAACTAATTTACATTACGACTTATATATTAATTTTTCTGAAGCTATTTTAGGTGAAGATAAAAATATAGATACAGTAACCGGTAAAGTTAAAATTAAAATTGAACCAGGTACACAATCTGGAAAAATATTGCGTTTAAGAGGAAAAGGGTTGCCAAGTATAGATCATTATGGAAATGGAGACCTATTAATACATGTAAATGTATGGACTCCACAAAACTTATCTAAAGAACAAAAAGAGTTTTTTAAGAAAATGAAAAACAATGAAAATTTTACTCCAAACCCTTCAAAATTCGATAAATCATTTTTTGAAAAGGTAAAAGATATGTTTTCATAAAAAAAAGTAGTATTAATTTTAATACTCATAAAAAATTAAATATATTTGGAAAGTTATTAGTGAAATATCTGATAACACTTTTTCTTTTTCATAGCAATTTTCCCACTCAAATTTTGAGTGGGTTTTTTTATACAAATATATAATGTACTTTTGCCGCAAAGTAGGTCGTCTTATCGCTTCAATAACATTGAAGAGGAAAGTCCGGACACCACAGAGTAGCATAGCGGATAACATCCGTCCAACGTAAGTTGAGGACAAGTGCAACAGAAAGCAAGTACAGTTCGGCTGTAGTGAAACCAGGTAAACTCTATGCGGTGAAATGCCACGTATATTGAAATTTTAAAATTACTCGTTTTATTTCAAGGGGTAGGCAGCTTGAGCTATAAAGTAATTTATAGTCTAGATAAATGATAAGAACTTTTTAAAAGAACAAAATCCGGCTTATAGACCTACTTTTTTTTATCATATTCTTAATTACTATAACGTTTTCGGACTCTTAATTTATATATTTAAAATAAAAGGCTTGTTAATAATATATATATGTAAAAATTCAGTAGTTAATATAAACTTGTTTTTAAAATCATCATTTTTTGTAACTTCGCTTGTTAAAAATAATAAACTAAAACTATTAAAAATAAGATTTTAATAAAGAATACTTAAAGTCTTAGATACTAAAAATTCACAAAAAATATTATGAATACTTATAAAGAGTACATCGAGCAAATCGAAGAAAGAAAAGGTCAAGGACTAAGTCCTCAGCCTATTGATGGTGCTAAATTATTAAGCGAAATTATTGAGCAAATAAAAGATATTGATAACGAATTTAGAGAAGATTCTCTTAAGTTTTTTATCTATAATGTTTTACCAGGAACTACAAGTGCTGCCGGTGTTAAAGCTAAATTTTTAAAAGAGATAATTTTAGGTGAATTTATAGTAAAAGAGATTACTCCAACTTTTGCCTTTGAACAATTATCACATATGAAAGGAGGACCTTCAATAAAAGTATTGTTAGATATAGCTTTAGGTGATGATGTTTCTTTAGCAAAACAAGCAGCAACAGTATTAAAAACGCAAGTTTTCCTTTATGAGGCAGATACAGCTCGTTTAGAAGCTGCTTTTAAAAATGGAAATGAAATAGCTAAAGATATTATTGAAAGTTATGCTAAAGCAGAGTTTTTTACAAAATTACCTGATATTCCTGAAGAAATAAAAGTTGTTACTTTTGTTGCCGGTGTAGGTGATATATCTACAGATTTGCTTTCTCCAGGAGGAGACGCACACTCTAGATCAGATAGAGAATTGCATGGACAGTGTATTTTTGAACATAATAAAGAAAAACAAAATGAATTATTAGAGTTACAAAAACAACACCCAGATAAACGCGTAATGCTTATTGCTGAAAAAGGAACAATGGGAGTTGGTTCCTCTAGAATGTCTGGAGTAAATAATGTAGCACTATGGACAGGGGTAAAAGCTAGTCCGTATGTACCATTTATTAATATTGCACCAATTATTGCTGGTACAAATGGAATTTCTCCTATTTTTTTAACAACAGTTGGTGTTACTGGAGGAATTGGAATTGATCTTAAAAATTGGGTAAAAAAGAAAGATGCAGAAGGAAATACCTTAAGAGATGCAGATGGAGAACCTATTCTTGAAGAAGTATACTCTGTTGCAACAGGAACTGTACTTACAGTAAATACAAAAGAAAAGAAGTTGTATAATGGAAGTCAAGAGTTAATGGATATTTCAGCTTCATTAACACCTCAAAAAGCTGAATTTATAAAAGCAGGAGGTTCTTATGCTGTAGTATTTGGTAAAAAATTACAGACATTTGCTTCAAAAGTTTTAGGAATAGATGTTGTACCAGTATATGCAACTTCAAAAGAAATTAGTATAGAAAATCAAGGACTTACAGCTGTTGAAAAAATATTTAATAAAAATGCCGTTGGTACAACTCCAGGTAAAGTATTACATGCAGGATCTGATGTTCGTGTAGAAGTAAATATTGTTGGTTCTCAAGACACAACAGGTCTAATGACTTCACAAGAGTTAGAAATGATGGCTGCAACTATTATCTCTCCAATTGTTGATGGAGCATATCAGTCAGGTTGTCATACAGCTTCTGTTTGGGATAATAAATCTAAAGCAAACATTCCAAGATTGATGAAGTTTATGAACGATTTTGGTTTAATTACAGCTAGAGATCCTGAAAATAAATATAAACCTATGACCGACGTAATACATAAGGTTTTAAATGATATTACGGTAGACGATTGGGCAATTATTATTGGTGGAGATTCACATACAAGAATGTCTAAAGGTGTTGCTTTTGGAGCAGACTCTGGTACTGTTGCTTTAGCACTTGCTACAGGAGAAGCTTCAATGCCAATTCCGCAATCAGTAAAAGTTACCTTTAAAGGAGAAATGAAGAGTTATATGGACTTTCGTGATGTAGTTCATGCAACACAACAACAAATGTTGTCTCAATTTGGTGGAGATAATGTTTTTCAAGGTAGAGTTATTGAAGTTCATATAGGAACTTTAACTGCTGATCAAGCATTTACATTTACTGATTGGACTGCAGAAATGAAAGCAAAAGCCTCTATTTGTATTTCTGAAGATGAAACGCTTATTGAATCTCTTGAGATTGCAAAAAGTAGAATTCAAATTATGATCGATAAAGGAATGGATAATAAATTAGAAGTTCTTAAAGGATTAATTGCTATTGCTAATAAAAGAATTGCTGAAATTAAATCTGGAGAAAAACCAGCATTAACTCCAGATGCAAATGCAAAATATGCAGCAGAAGTAGTTGTTGATCTTGATAAAATTATTGAACCAATGATTGCAGATCCAGATGTATATAATGAAGATGAATCTAAAAGATATACACACGACACTATTAGACCTTTGTCTTATTATGGTGGAACAAAACAAGTTGATTTAGGATTTGTAGGTTCGTGTATGGTACATAAAGGTGATATGAAAATACTTGCTCAAATGCTTAAAAATATTGAATCTCAGCAAGGTAAAGTAGAATTTAAAGCGCCATTAGTAGTAGCGCCTCCTACTTATAATATTGTAGATGAATTGAAAGCTGAAGGAGATTGGGAAGTCTTGCAAAGATATTCTGGTTTCGAATTTGATGATAATGATCCAAAAGCAGCTGCACGTACAAAATATGAAAATATGTTGTATTTAGAACGTCCAGGGTGTAATTTATGTATGGGGAACCAAGAAAAAGCTGAGCCAGGTGATACTGTAATGGCTACTTCAACACGTCTTTTCCAAGGAAGAGTTGTTAAAGATTCAGGTGAGAAAAAAGGAGAGTCTTTACTTTCATCTACACCTGTTGTGGTTATTTCAACAGTTTTAGGTAGAACACCTAATTTACAAGAATATGAAGCTGCAGTTGAGGGAATTAACTTAACTAAATTCAAGCCTTCACATAAACTATTAGTAAAATAATTATAAATTTTTTATCTATTTTAAAAGCTTGAGTTCTAAACTCAAGCTTTTTTAGTTTTTAAGGTATATTATTGATAATATAGTTTTAAACAATAATTTTTTAATACTCTAATTATTTTGTATATTAGAAATTGAATAATAATTAAATAAAATTTATGGCATTTGATATTAAAATGATTAAAGAAGTGTATTCTCGAATGACAGATCGTGTAAATACTGCACGTGAAATAGTAGGGAAACCTTTAACCTTAGCTGAAAAAATATTATACAACCACTTATGGGATGGTAGTACTACAAAGGCTTTTACAAGAGGTAAAGATTATGTAGATTTTGCACCAGACCGTATTGCTTGTCAAGATGCAACAGCACAAATGGCTTTATTACAATTTATGCAAGCTGGTAAAGATAAAGTTGCAGTTCCAACAACAGTACATTGTGATCACTTAATACAAGCTAAGCAAGGAGCCAATTTAGATTTAAAAAGGGCTAATAAAACTAGTTCAGAAGTATTTGATTTTTTAGCTTCAGTATCTAATAAATATGGAATTGGTTTTTGGAAACCAGGAGCAGGAATTATTCATCAAGTTGTTCTAGAAAATTATGCTTTTCCTGGGGGAATGATGATAGGAACAGATTCACATACTGTAAATGCAGGTGGATTAGGAATGGTAGCTGTAGGAGTAGGAGGAGCAGATGCAGTTGATGTAATGGCAGGTATGGCTTGGGAACTTAAATTTCCGAAACTTATTGGTGTTAAATTAACTGGAAAATTAAATGGTTGGACATCAGCCAAAGATGTAATACTTAAAGTAGCTGGAATTCTTACCGTAAAAGGAGGAACGGGTGCTATAGTAGAATATTTTGGAGATGGAGCTAAAAATCTATCGTGTACAGGTAAAGGTACAATTTGTAATATGGGAGCTGAAATAGGTGCTACAACATCTACTTTTGGTTACGATGCTTCAATGGAGCGTTATTTACGAGCTACTGATAGAAGTGATATTGCTGATGAAGCAAATAAAATAAAAGAATATTTAACTGGAGATGCAGAAGTATATGCTGAACCAGAAAAATATTTTGACCAAGTAATTGAAATAAATTTAGACACTTTACGTCCTCATTTAAATGGACCGTTTACGCCAGATTTGGCAACTCCTGTAGGTGAATTAGGTGAAAAAGCCAAAAAGAATGGTTGGCCACTTAAGGTAGATTGGGGTTTAATAGGTTCCTGTACAAACTCTTCTTATGAAGATTTATCTCGTGCAGCATCTATTGCAAAACAGGCTGTTGATAAAAAATTGGTAACTAAAGCCGATTTTGGAATTAATCCAGGTTCCGAACAAGTAAGGTATACTGCTGAAAGAGATGGAATTCTTAAAGTTTTTGAAGATTTAAATGCTACTATTTTTACAAATGCTTGTGGACCTTGTATTGGACAGTGGGATAGAAGCGATTTAAAAGGTGAAGAAAAAAATACTATTGTACATTCGTTTAATAGAAATTTTTCTAAACGTGCTGATGGTAATCCTAATACACATGCGTTTGTGGGGTCACCAGAAATGGTTGCAGCAATTGCAATAGCTGGTCGATTAGATTTTGATCCAATGAATGATACGCTTATTAATGAAGATGGTGAGGCTGTAAAATTAGATGAACCAAAAGGATTAGAATTGCCTCCATTAGGTTTTGATGTTAAGGATGCTGGGTATGTAGAACCTGTAAAAGATGGTAGTAATGTAGAAGTTTCTGTAAGTCCTACTTCAGAAAGATTACAGTTGTTAACTCCTTTTGAACCGATTGGAAACGAAATTAAAGGAGCAAAGTTGTTAATTAAAGCATTTGGAAAATGTACAACAGATCATATTTCTATGGCAGGCCCTTGGTTACGCTTTAGAGGTCATTTAGATAATATTTCTAATAACTGTTTAATTGGTGCTGTAAATGCTTTTGGTAAAAAAACAAATTTTGTAAAAAACCAATTAACAGGTGAGTTTGGAGGTGTACCAGATGTTGCAAGAGCTTATAAAGCAGCGGGTGTTAAATCTATTGTTGTAGGTGATCATAACTATGGAGAAGGTTCTTCTAGAGAACATGCGGCTATGGAACCAAGACATTTAGGTGTTGCAGCTGTAATTGTAAAATCTTTTGCACGTATTCATGAAACTAACTTGAAAAAGCAAGGTATGCTAGGGCTTACTTTTGATAATGAGGTAGATTACGATTTAATTCAAGAAGATGATATTTTTAATTTTTTAGATTTAAATGAATTTGCTCCAGAAAAACAATTAACCTTAGAATTGGTTCATACTAATGGTTCAAAAGATGTAATAAAATTAAATCATACTTATAATCAAAGCCAAATAGATTGGTACAATGAAGGTTCTGCTTTAAATTTAATAAAGAAAGAGAATGCATAGTTTGGAATGATTTGATATTTAATAATCATAAAAAAAAGACGTGTAAAAACGTCTTTTTTTATAGTATAAATTCAAAAAATAGTGATTATTAATAAATTACAATATATAAAACATTGAAAAACAATGTAAAGCAACTTGTGTAACAACGTTTTCCAAAATATAATAAATATTATCTAAATTTTTTGTAACTTTTGTTCAAAAGAATAAGGGTAAACTAATTGATAAATTAGTTAAAATACTTTATATTTATTGATTGAAAATGCTATGTTAAAATTTGATTTTCTCTCATTAAAAATTGCTTATTCATTCGAAAATTAGAAAAACTAAAATTTATAAAAAAATATTATTTGAAACTAAATTTATGAAAGCATTATTTTATACAAAAGAATTTCCTCCTTATGTTTATGGTGGAGCAGGAGTAGTTGTTGAATATTTAGCCAATGAGTTAGAAAAATTAATGGAAATTGATATAAAATGCTTTGGTGATCAAGATTCAAGTTCAGGAAACATGAGTGTTAAAGGTTTTCCTTATAATAATCAAGTATTTGAGAAATCGGACGATAAGTTAAAAGCAGTATTTAATAGTTTAAATACCTGTCTTCATATGAACGCTGAATTTGATGCCGATATTGTTCATTGTCATACATGGTATGCCCAATTTGCAGGAATAGTTGCAAAATTATGTTATGGAGTACCATTGGTAATTACTACACACTCTTTAGAACCTCTTAGACCTTGGAAAAGAGAACAATTAGGCCACGGTTATGAAGCTTCATCTTGGATTGAAAAAACGGCTATTGAAATGGCAGATGCTGTAATTGCTGTTTCTAAGGAAACAAAAGAGGATGTTTTAAAATATTTTGATGTTGAAGATGAAAAAGTAAAAGTGATTTACAATGGAATAAATTTAAAAGAATATATTGTTACTTCTGAAACCTCAACATTAGAGCGTTTTGGTATAGATGCATCTAAGCCATATGTGCTTTTTGTAGGTAGAATTACAAGACAAAAAGGAATAATACATCTGGTAAATGCTATAAAATATATTGATCCAGATACACAGATAGTGCTATGTGCAGGGGCTCCAGATACTCCTGAAATTGCAGAAGAAATGAAGGCAAGTGTTAGTAAAGTTAAAAAAGCAAGAGAAAATGTTATTTGGATTGATGAAATGTTACCTAAAAAAGAGGTTATTCAATTGTATTCTCACGCAACTGTTTTTTGTTGTCCTTCAATTTATGAGCCTTTTGGAATTATAAATATTGAAGCAATGGCTTGTAATACGGCGGTAGTGGCAAGTGCAGTTGGTGGTATTAAAGAAGTTGTTGTTGATGGAAAAACAGGTATTTTAATACCAGTAGAACAACAAACTGAAGCACCGTTTGAACCTGTTAACCCAGATAAATTTGCAAGAGATTTAGCAGAAGGTGTAAATAAGGTAGTTAAAGATAAAGAATTACGAAATAAAATGGAAGTTAATGGACGAAAAAGAGTGGAAGAGCACTTTGATTGGGCTGCAATTGCTGGTCAAGTTGAAAGCTTATATAAATCGTTGATTTAATTACATTTAATTATAAAATATATTTAAACTTAGAAAGAAAAAGTTATGTCAAAACAAAAAGTTTTATCCATTATTTTAGGAGGTGGACAAGGATCGAGGTTGCATCCATTAACAGAAACACGTTCAAAACCAGCAGTACCAATTGCAGGAAAATATAGATTGGTAGATATTCCAATTTCAAATTGTATAAATTCAAATATAAAACAGATGTATGTCTTAACGCAATTTAATTCTGCATCTTTAAATAGACACATAAAAAATACGTATCATTTTAGTTTTTTTAGTTCAGCTTTTGTTGATGTTTTAGCTGCTGAACAAACACCTGGAAATAAAGGGTGGTTTCAAGGAACTGCAGATGCTGTACGACAAAGTATGCATCATTTTTTAAGACATGATTTTGACTATGCTTTAATTTTATCTGGAGATCAGTTGTATCAAATGGATTTTGAAAAAATGGTGAAAGCCCATGTAAAAGCAAAAGCTGCTATTTCAATTGCAACAATCCCTGTAAATGCTAAAGATGCAACATCTTTTGGAATTTTAAAAGCTGACGATAATAATAGAATTACATCTTTTATTGAAAAACCTGACGCATCTTTATTACCAGATTGGACTTCAGATGTTAGTGATGGAATGAAAGCTGAAGGAAGAAATTACTTAGCTTCTATGGGAATTTATATATTCAACAGAGATCTATTAATTGAGCTGATGAAAAACCCTGATACCATAGATTTTGGAAAAGAAATTATACCACAATCTATTGAAGATCATTTAACATTGAGTTATCAATATGAAGGCTATTGGACAGATATTGGTAATATAGATTCTTTCTTTGAAGCTAATTTGGGTTTAACCGATGATTTTCCAAAATTTGATTTATACAGTAGAGAAAAACGTATTTATACACACGCTAGAATGTTGCCTACAACAAAAATTTCAGGTACAATTTTAGATAAAACTGTTATTGCAGATGGTTGTATAATTAATGCTGGCAAAATAGAACATTCTGTTATTGGAGTACGTTCTAAAATTGGTGAAGAATCTACTGTAATAAATACATATATGATGGGTAGTGATTTTTATCAACCATTAGAAGATATTTTAAATGAAAAAATTGTATCAATGGGTATTGGTAACAGATGTTTTGTTAAAAATGCAATTTTAGATAAAAACTGCTGTATAGGTGATGATGTGAGAATTAGTGGTGGTCCACATTTAGAAGATACAGAAAACGATATTTATGCTATTAGAGATGGTATTGTTGTTGTTAAAAAAGATGCAATAATTCCAAACGGATTTACAATTTAAATTAGATATTAATTATTTTTTTATATGCAGAAGAATCAAAGAAGAGTTTTAATTGAAAATATTACACCTCAATTAAATAATGGGGATTTTCAAATAAAACGTGTTGTAAATGAGGTTGTTAATGTTAATGCGGATGTGTTAGCAGATGGTCATGATATTATTGCTGCCGGAGTACTTTATAAACACGAAAAATCTAAAAAATGGAGTGAAATTAGAATGCAACCAAGAGATAATAATAATTGGTGTGCTTCTTTTACGGTTGATAAACAAGGGGTGTTTGCTTACAAAATTATTGGATGGGTAGATTATGCCTTAAATTGGCAACATGGAATTCATAGAAAAATTGACGATCACCAAATAGTACATTCAGAATTATTAGAAGGTTTAGATTTTTTAAAAAAATGTGAAAAAAAAGCAACTGTTTCAGAAAAAAAATACTTAAAAAAGTTAATTGGATTTTTTTCAGACACTTCTAAATATAATGATGCAATTAAAGAAGCAACAAGTCAAAAATTATATACCATATTTTTAAAATATCCAGAAAAAAAATTAGTTAATACTTCTAAAGAACTTTACGTATATGTAGATAGATTAAAAGCAAGGTTTAGTACTTGGTATGAGCTTTTTCCACGTTCAGCATCACAAAAAGACAATGTACACGGTACATTTAAAGACTGTGAAAAATTACTGCCAAAAGTGGCAGAAATGGGCTTTGATACATTGTATTTTCCTCCTGTTCATCCAATTGGAGAAGTAAATAGAAAAGGGAAAAATAATACTACAGAGGCTTTTGATGGAGATGTGGGCTCTTGTTGGGGAATTGGATCAAAAGATGGTGGACATAAAAGTATTCATCCACAATTAGGTACTGTTCAAGATTTTAAAGCTCTTGTTAAAAAAGCTTCAAAATTAGGTATAGAAGTTGCCATGGATTATGCATTGCAAGCTGCACCAGATCATCCTTGGGTAAAAGAGCATCCATCTTGGTTTAAATGGAGACCAGATGGAACAGTACAATATGCTGAAAATCCGCCAAAAAAATACCAAGATATTTTACCAATATATTGGGAAAGTGAAGATTTTGAAAGTTTATGGGATGAATGCTTAGATACTTTATATTATTGGATTAATTGTGGTATTAAAGTATTTAGAGTTGATAACCCACATACTAAACCATTTTATTTTTGGAATTGGATTATTTCTAAAGTAAAAGCTAAATATCCAGATGTTATATTTTTAGCAGAAGCTTTTACAATGCCTAAAGTAATGCAGCAACTTGCTAAAGAGGGCTACACACAATCATATACTTATTTTACTTGGAGAAATAATAAACATGAAATTACCGAGTATGTTGAAGAGTTAACAAAAACAGATCAAAAAGAGTATATGAGACCTAATTTTTGGCCAAATACACCAGATATTAATCCGTTTCATTTACAAGGTGCAAACGAATCTAAATATATGCAACGTTATGTTTTGGCAGCTACCTTAAGTTCTAATATTGGAATTTATGGACCTGTTTTTGAACAAATGATTGATGAAGCTATTATAGGTAAAGAAGAGTATTTAAATTCAGAAAAATTTCAAATTTGTAATTACGATTGGTTTAAACAAAATAAATTAACATCAATAATAACGAAAGTTAATAAAATACGTAATACACATAAAGCATTACAGCAAACCAATAATATTAAGTTCTGTTCTATAAACAATGATAATTTAATTGCATTTTACAAATGGGATGATGCTAAAGAAAATGAACTGTTAATTATTATTAGTTTAGACGAATACAATACGCAACAAGGTATGCTAAAAGTACCTTTACATGATTTGGGTATTGGATTTGGTCATCATTTAAAAGTTACGGATTTAATAACTGAAATAACGTATGATTGGCATGATGAATGGAATTATATAAAATTACACACATCTATACCATTTCATATATTTAAAATAACAAAATAAGTAGTAAAATGAGTGAAGATGCTATAAATTCTAACTTAACTACAATGTATAATTTTGATGTTGCCTGGGAAGAATTATTAGATAACAAAGACTTTTTAAAAGTATTTTTGTCTGATGTACTCGAAAATTACATTGTTAAACAACGATGGTATGGAGGTAAGGCAAGTAAGATTAAATATATAGAATTAGCTGAATATTTTAGAATTCAACAAAATAATGAAGTGTATTTTGGGTTGATTTTAGAAGTAGATTTTGTTGAAGCATTTTTCCACCATTATTTTATTCCAATTGCATTTGTTTCAGATGAAAATTTTGCAAAAAAAGATAGAATTCTTCCTGTAAGTATAAAAAATCAAAGTGGATATATTATAGATGCAGTAAATTTAGAAGCATTTAGAAAACTTGTTTTTGAACGTATTTCTAATGCTGAACAAGTTGATAAAACTAAAGTAAGGTATCATAAAAGTGATTTATTTTCTAATATCACTTATACTTCTTCTAGATTAATGGGGTTAGAACAAAGTAATACTTCATTAATTTTTAATGATAAGTATGTGTTAAAATTCTTTCGTAGAATTTTTGCTAACAAGAATCCAGATTATGAAATGAATAGGTTCTTGACAGATATTAAAGATTTTAAAAATACACCAAGGTACTTGGGAAGTATTAATTTAATAGATAAAGATGAAGAAGTTGTAACTATTGCAGTGATGCAAGAACTAATTGAAAATGAAGGAGATGCTTGGGATGTTTTTTTAACGAAAATTGATAAAATTTTTGAGACTTTAGATACTAAAAATATTGATATAAATAATTTACCAGAACCCGAACTTTATAAAAGTTTAAAAATACATGATATTCCACATAGAATTATAGATTGGGTAGGATTAAGTATATTTTTAAAAATTAAAGTTTTAGCGAAACGCACAGCTGAAATGCATATTAATTTAGGTTCAGAGTTTGAAGATACTGCTTTTACACCTACACATTTTAATGGAGATTACTCTGTTTGGTTAAAAAATAGAATGATTTACCAGTTTCAAAATAGATTAAATAGTATAGAAAACAATTTACATAAGTTAGATGATTATAGCCTAGAAATGGCAAAGGATTTACTGTGTAAAAAAAGTTTGATACGAAGTAGGTTTTTAAAATTTGATTGGACTAAATTAAAAGGTGAGCGTATTAGAGTTCATGGAGATTATCATTTAGGTCAAATTTTAGTGCATAATGAAGATTTTTATATTTTAGATTTTGAAGGTGAACCAGAAAGTACTATTAGAGATAGACAAGTAAAACAACCTCCAATGAAAGATGTTGCAGGACTTTTTCGATCATTTCATTATGCAATTTATGCAACAATTTTTGACAATAAAAACAAGTATAATAAATCTCAAAAAGCACTTTTTAATGCAGCAGAATTATTATACGCATATTTTACAGGTGTTTTTTTAGAAACCTATATAAATACTGTAGAACAAGCTAATTTAAATATTGGCTATAGACAAGAGCGTAACTTTATGCTAGAATATTGTTTGTTAGAAAAAGCAATATACGAATTAGGTTACGAATTAAATTCACGGCCAGCTTGGGCTGTAATTCCTTTAAAAGGAATTTCAAACCTTATTAATAATTAATTTATGACAAACGTACAACCATATAGCTTATTTACCGATTTTGATATCAACCTTTTTAAAGCAGGAAAACACTACAGATTATTTGAAAAATTTGGTTCACATATTACCACAGTAAATGGGGTAGAAGGTGTTTATTTTGCTGTTTGGGCTCCAACAGCAAATCAAGTTTCTGTAATTGGAGATTTTAATGGATGGAAAGATGGAGAACACCAATTAAATGTACGCTGGGATTCATCTGGAATTTGGGAAGGTTTTATCCCACTTGTAGAAAAAGGAATGAATTATAAATATAAAATTCATTCAAATAATAATGGTTATATATCTGAAAAAGCAGATCCTTATGCTAGAAGATGTGAACATCCTCCTAAAACAGCTTCTGTTGTGTGGGAAGATAATTACCAGTGGAAAGATAAAAAATGGTTAAAAACAAGAAAAGATCACAATGCTATAGATGCTCCATATTCTGTATATGAAGTACATCTAGGATCTTGGAAACGCCATGCTACAGAAGATAGGTTTTTATCATATTTTGAATTGGCTGATGATTTAGTAGCTTACGTAAAAGAAATGAATTTTACACATGTAGAATTTATGCCAATTATGGAATATCCTTACGATCCATCTTGGGGATACCAAATTACAGGTTATTTTGCTCCAACATCACGATTTGGATATCCAGATGAATTTAAATACTTAGTAGATAAATTACATGAAAGTGGAATTGGAATAATTTTAGACTGGGTACCTTCTCATTTTCCAGAAGATGCACATGGTTTAGGGTATTTTGATGGTTCTGAATTGTATGAACACCCAGATAAACGTAAAGGCTATCATCAAGATTGGAAAAGTTTAATTTTTAATTACGAACGTAATGAAGTACGCTCTTTTTTAATAAGTAATGCTATATTTTGGTTAGACCAATACCATGTAGATGGCTTAAGAGTAGATGCCGTTGCTTCAATGTTATTTTTAGATTATTCGCGTGAAGATGGTGAATGGGAACCTAATATATATGGAGGAAATGAAAATTTAGCTGTAATATCATTTTTAAAGGAATTAAACGAAGAGGTTTACAAATCGTTTCCAGATGTTCAAACAATTGCCGAAGAATCTACTGCATTTCCAATGGTTTCTAAACCAACAAATATGGGTGGTTTAGGCTTTGGTATGAAATGGATGATGGGATGGATGCACGACACCTTAGAGTATTTTACTAAAGATCCTGTGTATAGAAAATACCATCAAAATGATATTACTTTTAGTTTAGCTTATGCTTTTACAGAAAATTTTATGTTACCACTTTCTCACGATGAAGTAGTATATGGTAAAAAATCTATTTTAGGAAGAATGCCAGGAGATGAATGGCAACGTTTTGCCAACCTTAGATTAATGTATGGTTATATGTTTACACATCCTGGAACAAAATTATTGTTTATGGGTGGTGAGTTTGGTCAACAAAACGAATGGAATTTTCAAGAAAGTTTAGATTGGCACATGTTGCAATATAAATCTCATAAAGATTTACAAAACTTCTATAAAGAACTAAACACTTTATATAGATCTAAACCTGCATTATTTGAAAAAGGTTTTAGTCAAGAAGGTTTTGAGTGGATTAGTTTAGACGATGCTGAAAATTCAGTTATTTCTTATATTAGAAAAGGAAATAATGAAAAAGATAATTTAGTAGTTGTATGTAATTTTACTCCAAATATTATAGAAAAATACAGAATTGGTCTTCCATCAAAATTAAAATTAAAAGAAATTTTTAATAGTGATAATGTTAAGTTTGGTGGTAGTGGAGTTGGGAACCCTAGAATGTTAACAAGTAAAGCAGTTTCTTGGAATAATAAACCGTATTCAGCTGAAATTAAGTTATCTCCGTTAGGAATCGCCATTTTTGAGATAAAATAGTATATTTTTAAATTATAACCTTATTTACACCATTAATTTTTAATTTATTTAATTATTAATGGTGTTTTTTTAGCAATTTATTTAGTTTTTAATATGATAAAAATTAGTAGGTTTGCACTACTAAAAAATGAATGTAAAATATGATTTTAAGTACCGAATTAGAATATAAAGGGAATTTATACCCTTCAAAAATAATTTTTTATAAAAAACATGTAAATATTCTTTATTTTAAAAGCGAGAATAATGTAGTGTTACAACTTACAGTTGAAAGAGACAGTGTTTTGCGCTTTAGATATAGTACAACAGGTTTGTTTGAAAATGATTTTTCTTACGGAATTACAATGTATGCAAGTAAAGGATATAATCATTTAGAAATTACAGAAGACGATAAAAAATATATAATTACAACAGCAAAATTAATTTGTCATATTTCTAAAGAAGATATGAGAAAATCCATTTTTGATGCTAAAGATAATTCTTTAATTTTAGAAGATGAAATAGGATTTCATTGGGAAGAAAGTTATCATTTTGGAGGTGATATTGTAAAAATGTCATTAGCAGCTCAACAAGGTGAAAATTATTATGGTTTAGGAGACAAACCTGTAGAAAATAACTTAAAAGGAAAACGCTTTCAAAATTGGGTTACAGATTCGTATGCTTATGTTAGAGGTACAGATCCAATTTATAAGGCCATACCATTTTATACAGCTTTGCACAAAAATAAATCTTATGGAGTATTTTTTGATAATACTTTTAAAACGCATTTCGATTTTTGTAGTGAAAAAAGAAATGTAACTAGTTTTTGGGCAGATGGTGGTGAAATGAACTACTATTTTATGTATGGACCAGAAATGAAAGATGTTGTTTCTAATTATACCGACTTAACAGGGAGGCCACAACATATGCCACCTTTATGGGCTCTAGGTTTTCACCAATGTAAATGGAGCTATTATCCGGAAAGTAAAGTTAAAGATCTTGCTGCAAAATTTAGAGAGCTACAAATTCCTTGTGATGCCTTATATTTAGATATTGACTATATGGAAGGTTTTAGATGTTTTACTTGGAATAAAGAGTATTTTCCAGAACCAAAAAGAATGGTGAAAGAACTTGCAGATGATGGTTTTAAAACAATTGCAATTATAGATCCAGGAATTAAAATTGATCCTGAATACAGTGTTTTTAAAGAAGGTTTAGAGAACGATTATTTTTGTAAACGAGCAGATGGTCCGTATATGAAAGGAAAAGTTTGGCCAGGAGAATGTTATTTTCCAGACTACACAAATCCAGAAGTACGTGAGTGGTGGTCAGAATTATTTAAAGAATTAATTGAAGAAATTGGGGTAAATGGAGTTTGGAATGATATGAACGAACCTGCAGTAATGGATGTTCCTGGAAAATCTTTTCCAGATGATGTTCGTCATGACTATGATGGAAATCAATGTAGCCATAGAAAAGCACATAATGTTTACGGTATGCAAATGGCACGTGCAACATATCATGGTTTAAAGAAATTTAGCTATCCAAAACGCCCATTTGTAATAACAAGAGCTGCTTATTCTGGAACACAACGCTATACGTCTACTTGGACAGGTGATAATGTTGCAACTTGGGATCATTTATCAATTGCAAATCAACAAGCACAACGTTTATGTATGTCTGGTTTCTCTTTTTCAGGGTCAGATATAGGTGGTTTTGCTGAACAACCAACAGGAGAATTATTTGCGCGTTGGATTCAATTAGGTGTTTTTCACCCATTTTGTAGAGTACATTCTTCAGGAGATCACGGAGATCAAGAACCTTGGGTATTTGGATCAACGATAACAGATATTGTTAGAAAATTTATTGAAATTAGATATCAATTATTACCTTATTTATATTCTTCTTTTTGGAAATATACTAATGAAGGAATTCCAATTTTAAAATCATTGGTGTTATTCGATCAAAAAGATCCGCACACACATTATAGAAATGATGAGTTTATTTTTGGAGAAAAAATATTGATTTGTCCAATTTTAGAAGCAAATTCTAAAGGAAGACGTATGTATATTCCTAGAGGGAAATGGTATAATTTCTGGGATAGTTCAATTGTAACAGGAGGTGAAGAATTATGGGTTGATGCTGATATTGATAGCATGCCAATTTTTATTAAAGAAGGAGCAATTATCCCTAAATATCCTGTGCAACAATATGTTGGAGAAAAAGAAATAGATCAGCTGGTGTTAGATTTATATTATAAAAATGGTAAAGAAACTTCTGAAGTTTATGAAGATGCACACGATGGGTATGATTATAAAAAAGGAAGGTACAGTTTAAGAAATTTTACTCAAGTTGGTAAAGATGATTCATTAACAATACAACAATTTAAATCAGGGAAATATATTTCACCATATAATACTTTTAAAATAAATATTCACGGGTTACCATTTAAAATACAAAAAATTGAAATTGATAATGAAGAAATTGATATTTCTAATATCAATGGTAATGTAACATTTGATGTTACTAAAGAATTTAGAGAAATTTATATTACAAGTGAATAATAATTAAATTTTAAAATGTATTACTATTTAATTTTGACATTAAATTAATAGATTTTAACAAAGTAATAAAGAGACTGTTTTAAAAGCAGTCTTTTTTATATCAATTATGTATATTTGATTTATAATTACAATCACTATTAAAAATTAAAAAGAATGAAACTTTTAAATAATAAAACAGCTTTAATTACTGGTGCAACTAGAGGAATAGGGAAGGGAATTGCTCAAGTATTTGCAAAACAAGGCGCAAATGTAGCATTTACTTACAGTTCGTCTGTAGATGCAGCTATTGCATTAGAAAAGGAATTAGAAACGTATGGCGTAAAAGCAAAAGGTTACCAATCAAATGCAGCTAATTTTGATGCAGCTCAAGAATTGGCAGCAGACGTATTAAAAGAATTTGGAACTATTGACATTTTAATAAATAACGCTGGAATTACAAAAGATAATTTGTTAATGCGTATTACTGAAGAAGATTTTGATAAAGTAATTGAAGTTAATTTAAAATCGGTATTTAATTTAACAAAAGCAGTAATTAGACCAATGATGAAGCAACGTGCTGGCTCAATTATTAATATGAGTTCTGTAGTTGGATTAAAAGGAAATGCTGGTCAAACAAATTATGCAGCTTCTAAAGCAGGTATTGTTGGTTTTTCTAAATCTGTTGCTTTAGAATTGGGTTCTAGAAATATTAGAAGTAATGTAGTTGCTCCTGGTTTTATTGAAACTGAAATGACAGCAAGTTTACCCGAAGATACTGTTAAAGAGTGGAGAAATGCTATTCCATTAAAACGAGGAGGTACTCCAGAAGATATAGCAAATGCTTGTGTGTTTTTAGCATCTGATATGAGTTCATATATAACAGGACAAACATTAAGTGTTGATGGTGGTATGTTAACCTAATTTAAAATCTGAAAATTTTATACTACCCTAAAAAAGCAATAAAAAAACATGAATACAGTAACTATTTTACTTATTATTTTAGCCTTTACTGTCGCTCTATGTTTAGCTTTTTTTCAATATATATTTAAAAATAAAGAGAAAAGCCAATTAAACTATTGGCTTTCTTTTTTACGCTTTTTAAGTGTTTTTACATTATTACTTTTAATTATTAATCCTACAATTGATAAAAATAATATTACAGTAATAAAACCAAATTTACTTATTGCAATAGATAATTCAGCTTCTATAAAGCATAGTTTACAAACCAAAAATATTGAAAATCTGGTTGAAAAATTAAAAAATGATGCTGAATTAAATACTAAATATGGTATTTCTTATTATACATTTGGTACTGCTTTAACTACGTTAGATTCTTTAAGTTTTAATGAAAGTAATACTAATTTATCTAAACCTTTTTTAGAATTTTCTAACCTATATAAGTCAGATAATAATCCAGTACTATTAATAACCGATGGAAATTCAACTATTGGGAATGCCATTGAGTTTGTAAATTATAAAAGTCCTGTTTTTTCTTATATTGTAGGTGATACAACAGTTTTTGAAGATATTTCAATAAGTAAATTAAACACTAATAAAAACACGTACATTAATAATAAATTACCTGTAGAGCTATTTATTAATTATACTGGTAGTAAAACTGTTTCAAAAAAATTAACGGTTTTTGATAAAAACACAAAAGTTTTTACTAAAATGTTAGATTTTTCTTCAGTAGATAATGTACAAGAAATTTCTTTTTATTTAACTTCAAATACAGCCGGAACACATTATTATACTGCAAAAATTGAAGCTTTAGAAAATGAGAAAAATACGGTAAATAATACTAAAAATTTTAGTGTAAATGTAATAGAAGAAGTTGCTGAGATTTTAGTTTTAACTTCAGTTATACATCCAGATTTAGGGATGTTAAAAAAATCCATAGAAAGTAATAAACAACGTTCTGTAACTATAAAAAATATTAATGATTTTAATGAAGATATAAATGATTATCAGTTAGTTATACTTTATCAGCCGAACAATTTATTTAAGTCAGTTTTTACGGATGTTTTAGATAAAAAAATAAATTATTTTGTGGTTTCAGGATTGGCAACGGATTGGAATTTTTTAAATAATAATCAAAATCATTTTAAAAAAAATGCACTTTCACAGTATGAAGAATACCATCCGTTTTTTAACTTGGATTATGGTAGTTTTATAAGTGCAGATATAGGATTTTCTAGTTTTGCACCTTTAGAAGATTATTTTGGTGATATTACTTTTTCAGTTCCAGTAAACACATTATTATTTCAAAAAATTGGAACTATAGAAACCACACAACCTTTATTAGCTACTTTTCAAAAAAATAATCAAAAAGGAGCTGTTTTGTTTGGTGAAAATAGTTGGAGGTGGAGAATGAATAGTTTTTCAGAAACTAAAACTTTTGAACTATTTGATGGTTTTATGTCAAATTTAGTACAATATTTATCTTCAGACTTAAAAAATAATAGGCTAAATGTTGCTATAAAATCTTTGTATTATGCTAATGAAACAATTAAGTTTTCTGCGAGTTATTTAGACGAAAATTATAATTTTGATCCTAGAGCTGAACTTTGGTTAACAGTTACTAATAAAACCACAAATTTTATTAAAAAAATTCCGTTTACGGTTTTTAATAATCAGTTTAATGTTGAATTAACAAATATTCCTCCAGGAGAATATGTGTACGATGTTACAGTTGAAAATAATAATACATCTGCCTCTGGAAGCTTTAAAGTAGTACCTTTTGAGGTAGAAAAGCAGTTTCCTAATTCTAATTATAAACAATTAGAAATTTTTTCAAAAAACACTAAAGGAGCTCTGTATTTTAATAAGAATTCTGAAAAATTAATTTCCGATCTAAAAATAGATACACGTTTTAAAAGCATTCAAAAAAATAAAGTAATTAAAACACCTTTTATAAATATTAAATGGTTGTTGGGCTTTATTATTTTTTTACTTAGTATAGAATGGTTTTTACGCAAATATTACGGTAAAATTTAGTAGTTATTTTTTAAAAATTTAATTGGGCTTAACTAACTCTAGTTTTAACAAAATATTGAGAGTTTATTTATTTGCAAAACAGAATTATATAAATTCTGTTTTGTATTTTTGTAATTAAACTTAAAAATAAACTAAACATGAGTAACGGACAATTACAATTACCAAAAACCTTAATGCCCTTAATTTTTATTGGGATTATAGTAATCATATTTTTATCAAAATCAACTGTAACTTTAGATTCAGGGGAAGCTGGAGTTTTATGGGAACGTTTTGGTGGAGGTGTAGTAACAGATGAACCTCCATTAGGAGAAGGGTTTCATTTAGTTGCTCCTTGGAACGAAGTTTATGTTTATGAAGTGCGTCAACAAGAGCTTTCTGAAAAAATGAAAGTACTTTCTTCAAATGGTTTAGATATTTTGTTAGAAACATCTACTTGGTATTTACCAAAAGCAGCTGAACTAGGTAAATTACACCAGCAAATTGGAGAAAATTATTTAGAACGTATTATTAAACCTGCTTTGCGTTCAGCAGCTAGAAGTGTAGTTGGACGTTATACTCCAGAGCAATTATATTCAAGTAAAAGAGATGTAATTCAGAATGAAATTTTTGAAGAAACTAAAATTATTTTAGAAGATCAACATATTCAATTAAATGAAGTTTTAGTACGTGATGTAACTTTACCTCCAACTATTAAAGATGCAATTGAACGTAAATTAAAACAAGAACAAGAATCTTTAGAATATGAATTTAGATTAGTTACAGCAGAAAAAGAAGCTGAAAAAGTTAGAATTGAAGCACAAGGTAAAGCTGATGCTAACCGTATTTTAAGCGCTTCTTTAAACGATCAAATTCTTCGTGATAAAGGTATTGAAGCAACCTTAAAACTATCTAACTCTTCAAATAGTAAAGTAATTGTTATTGGAAGTGGTAAAGATGGAATGCCTATTATTTTAGGAAATCAATAAAAAATAACGATTCTAAAAGAGGCTAAATAAAAATTTAATTTTTATTTAGCCTCTTTTCACATTATGTAAGGTTTTAATATAAATTACAACAAATAATAAAACCTTAATCAAAATAATAAATAGCAACTTATGAAATTCAAATTAAACAAAAAGTCTATTTCAAATGTAATATTTATTTTAGCAATTGCACTTATATTATATCCTCCTTCTCGTGAATGGTTTATGAGACAAGTTGCTTTTTCACCTTCAATAGACACTGAAACTACTGAAAAAATAGACACCTACAATTGGCAATTAAATGGCTTAAATACAACAAGTATAAACTTTAAAGAACTTGAAGATAAAGTAGTTTTTGTTAACTTTTGGGCAACTTGGTGTCCACCTTGTAGAGCAGAAATGCCTATGATACAAGAGTTGTATAATGATTATAAAGATAAAGTAGCCTTTGTATTTGTTACCAATGAAAATTGGGAAACAGTAGAGGAATTTTACTTGAAAAATGAGTACAATCTTCCTAGTTATAATTCAGTAAGTGCACCACCTTCAAAATTTACAGAAACCAATAGTATTCCTGCTACTTATTTAATAGACAAAGAAGGAAAAATTTTAATTTCTAAAACGGGAGCTGCAGATTGGAATAGCACTAAGGTTAGAAATCTGCTAGACCAATTAATTTTAAAATAAAAGGTTTTTAGTGTAGCGTTTTGCTTTTAATGTACGTATTGAGGTTGTAACAAATTAATACTTTTTGTTATAATAATTTATAAACATTAAAAGATTTAAAAATGAAAAAAACTTTATTATTAATTGTAATTTTATTTTCGACTATTTCGTGCGATTTAGGTGATAACGAAGATTGTTATACTCCTCCACGTCAATTTAATTTTGATTTAGTTGATGCCACAACATTAGAAAATTTATTTTTGGATGAGGCTTTTACAGAAGAAGCTTTAAAAGTATATGATGATACTGATACAGAAGTTAATTTTGAATTAGTTTTTTACAATGAAAAATATATTTTATCATTATATCAAATAGGTTGGGAGCTAGAGCCTAAAACCTATACAATAGAATTAAGTCCTGAAATTTCTGTCGTTTTTCAATTAGATATGGATCAAGGAACTTCAGATTCTTGTACTTACTTTGAAGTTGCAACTTTTGAAGTTGAAGATTATGAATATGAAGAAGATGATACTACAGGAATTGTTCAGGTAAAAATAGACCTAAACTAATATGAAAAATAAGATTCACTTCTATTTATATCTAACAATTGTTTCATTTGTTTTATATTCATGCAGTGCTTTAGACGAAAACGATAATCTTACTTATAGCAATAATTTTGATGAGTTGTCTTTTGCATCACCGGTATTACTTAGAATTAATTCTGAAGTATTTAACACTTTAACAACGAGTCGTTTAAGTAATATTGAAACTTCAGACTTATTTGAAATTAATAAAGCAAATAGGATTGACGATATAATAGAAGTGAGTATTTCATATAGTGGTGGTTGTAAACAACATAGCTTTGAAGTAATATGGGATGGTATTGTTTATACAGATCCTCCCTGTTTTATGAATTTGTTAATCATTCACAATGCTAATAATGACAATTGTGAAGCTTTAATAACTGAAACAATCTCAATAAATTTAAAAGATTTAATAGGTGAAAATAATTATAAAGATAATTGCACCTATAATATTTTTATCGGCAATAATTCAACAAATACTGCTGATATAATTATTGAAAGTAGTAACTAAAAGTATAACTAGAATTTTATATAATTTGTTAGTTAAGTTGGTTTAATTTGAAAGAAGAAGTAGCTACAGAAAAATACTTAAAAATAATACTTGCAGAATGTAAAAAAGGTAATGTATTGCACCAAGAGATGTTATACAAGCATTTTTACGGATATGCTCTAAGTATTTGTAGGCTATATACATATTCTAATGATGATGCCGTAAGTATTTTGAATGATAGCTTTTTAAAAATTTTCTCCTCAATTAAAAAAAAAGGATATAGTAGTAGTATTCCTTTTAAAAATTGGTTAAGGCGTATATTAATTAATACAGCAATTGATAGCTATCGTAAAAATGTAAAACATTATTATCATTTAGAAATAGATAATGAAGAAACTGTATATGCGGATAGTAATATAATTGAAGATTTAACAATTAAAGATATTTTAAAACTGTTAGATCAATTGCCAGAAATGCACAGAATGGTTTTTAATTTATATGAAATACAAGGGTTTAGTCATCAAGAAATTGCTAATAAACTAGAAATAGGAGAGAGTACTTCTAGAGTGTTTTTAACAAGAGCAAAAAAAAAGTTAAGAATTTTAATTAATGAAAATTTTTAAACTTAACAAACAACTAAAATATATAGGATAAAATGATTTAAATGAAATATGATTTTGATAAAATATTAAGTGATAAAATTAGAGAGGTTTCAAATAATAATGAAATTCCTTACAATCCTGAGCATTGGAATATGTTACAGGCTAAAGTAAAGAATGAAAAAAAACGTGTATTTTTCTATTGGAAAATTGCAGCATTTCTGCTAATTACTCTTTTAGCTGGTGGAATAGGAACCTATTTATTTAATCTAGATTCTAATATTAAAAACAATAGAAATCCTCAAATTATTTTAGATACTAAAAATGATTCTTTACGAATAGATTCCTTAAAAACTAACAAAGCTATTTTTATTACTTCTAGTGATTTTGATAGTATAAATAACAACTCAAAAACACCTGATATTGATTCAATTAATTTTCGTAAAAAACATATTTTACCATTTAAAAATAATACTAAGAAACTAGAAAATGGTATTGCAAAAAACACAAAAATAGCTACTCCAAATTCAATTAATATTAAAGTCGATAGTTCTCAATTTTTAACTAATAATTTATTAAATAATAAGGCTTTAGCTAACTCAAATACTAAGTTAATCTCTAAAACTTTAGTTTCGGATAGTATAGTTAATTCAGTTGATATTGCTGAAAACCATACAAATACTCAATTAAAAAAAGATACTTTAGCAATTAAAGAAGATTTACTAGCTACTCTTGAAAAGACCGATGAAGTTATTGAAAAAGCATCAAAAAAATCTTTAAAATTTGGAGTAGAAGTATCACCAATTTTTGATTACAATCAAGATAATGGAAGTTCAAATATTGGTTTTGCTGGTGGTATAACTGTAGAAATTCCAATTTCATCTAAATTCGATGTAAATACCGGTGTTTTTTATGCAGATCAAAAACTAAATTTAAATCAATCTTCTGCTTTGTATTCAGACGTTGTTAGTGCAAAAAGCAATAGTCAATTAATTACAGAAGAAGCTGTAATAAAAGGAATAGAAATTCCTTTAAATGTAACATATAATTTTACTGTTGCTAAAAAAGATTTATTTGTTGCTGCAGGTGTAACTTCAACAAAGTATATTAAAGAAAATATTGAAGCTAATTATTTGGTTAATGAAAGATCACAAATTAGTACTCAAGATTTTTCAGGTAATAATATTGTAAAATACGAACTTGTTCAAACTAATTCAGAAATAACTACAGAAGCAAATTCTAATACCTTTAATTTTGCAAATTATTTAAACGTATCATTTGGTATAAAATTACCTATTAATAATCAACGTCAGTCCATTACAATTGCACCTTATTTTAAATACTCTTTAAAACCATTAACAAATCAACAAATAGATTTTAATAGTGGCGGTGTTCATTTAAGGTATAATTTTAGCTTTTCTAAGAATAATTAAACTTAGGTAGAGTTTTGAAATAGATTACTTTGTGCAGGAAGTAGTGTTGATTTTTTATATAAATACAAAAACTAATAATATGAGATTATTTTTGCTTTCACTTTTATTCTTATCATGTATAGCCTGTACTAAAAATGATGATCTTTCTTTAAGTGAATATATTTTAACCGAAAAATATTGCGATAGGGTAGTTATTGGTGGGGTTGTAGGTATTATGGATATGTGTTTCCAAAAAGATGAAATTGTAATAGCTGAAGCTCTAATTATTGATTCTATAAGTGTAAGAATTGCAAAGAAAAATAACACTATAAATGCGCAAGAATTAATAAACATACCATTGTCGCACTTAAAAATTATAGAATAATTCCTTTAAATAAAATTTTAAAAATAGTCAAAATGAAAAACAGCTTATTCATACTTATATCACTAATAGTTTTTAGTTGTAATTCTAATGACGAAATATCCAACAATTCTGAATATTCAGAATTTATTAACGGAAATAGTATTGAGTCTGATATAACTTTTATGCCAGAAGAAATTTATTTAACTAATGAAGCACAAGAACCTCAATTAAAGTTGAGATTAATTACAGAAGAAATTTATCCGTGTATTAATTATGGCATAGCAACAACAGCATTTATAAATACAAACGAACTAATTATAAGGTTTGATGGATTAATTATTCCTGAATTGTGCTTAACTGCAATTGGACCAGCAACGTCTTATATTGATCTAACTGAAAACATAACTAAAATAACCTTTATTAATGGTGATATTATAGATTCTTATTCAATAGTAATTAATGAAGAAAAAGTAATTATTGAACCTTTTGATATTAATTTTACAAATTCATTGTACAATAAAACGTTTAGAATTCCAGAAAATTCATTTGCCTATGTTTGTGGTACAAATACGAATAACACGGAAATTTACACTGATTTTTTAACAATATTAGAACAAAATCCAAATTTTACAACTTTTGAATTTGATGGAGAAGGAAGAGTGCCTTACCAGGAAAGTTCAGATGGACATTGGGTTAATCATCCTTCAAAATTCTTTACTTACACAAATATTGACGAATTTAACAATTTAGAAACCATACTTAATAATTTTTCAAAAGATGTTATTGAAGAAAATTCTGGAGTTACTATTGTAATTTATGGTTGGAATAATATTAATTTTAATTAAAATTGAAAAAAAAATAATATTAAGTGAAGCGTTTTGCTAATTTACCGCGTATAGGTAATAGGTTAATAGATTAAATTTTCAATTTAATTACAAAATATAAAATCTTAAGAGACGAACTTTAAAGTAAATTGATAAGAATTTCTGTATTTAATCAGGTTTCAGCAGCTGTTTAAATAAACAATTAAATTATTAAACTTACTTTTTAGAAAGTCTCAAAGATTTTATAAACTATTTATCAAAGATGAAAAAAATAATAGGACTATTTATAATAATAATTTTAGTAATTTCTTGTTCTAATGATGATGAAACGGAAGTAATAACTGGTTTTCAAGGATATTATGAATTAGTGAAAATGACTGGTGGTTTTGAAGGGTCTGAAACTACTGGAGCTAAAATGGAATGGCAAGAAATTTATGTATTAAAAAATACTGATAGTACGTTTGTAAAAACACGTTTTACCAACGATTCTACTTATAATGGAAATGGCACATATACTTATAAAACCATCGATAATCAGAAATATATTAAATTTTTATTTAATGAAAATACAGATTTAATTGGCAATTGCACAAATGATTTAACAGAGGTTTTAATGGTTTTAGAAGACGGAGATAAATTAGTTTCTACCTGGAATGCTTGTGATGGTCCAGGATTAGAATACCAAAAAATAATTGAATTTTGTGGTACAGGATTAGATTAATTTATAAGCCCAATATTTGGTTAGTATTCAGCTAAAACTTCATTTAAAACTTCAATAATAATATTACAGCCTTTGTATATTTCATCTTCAGTAATAGTAAGGGGAGGCGAAATTCTAACAGCTCTTCCTTCAAATAACAACCAATAAAGTAGTAGCCCTTTTTCTAAACTTTTTAAAATTACTTTTGATGCAATTTCACTAGTTTCAACCATCACTGCAAGCATTAAGCCTTTTCCTCTAATTTCAGTAATTAGTGGGTGTACTAACAATTTTTTAATTAAAGCTTCTTTACTAAGTGTTTCTTTAATTAAATTAGAATTTAAGAGTTCTTCTAATGTAGCATTTGCAGCTGCAGCAATTACTGGATGTCCACCAAATGTAGTAATATGTCCAAGTTTCGGTTGTTGTTTTAAACAGCTCATAATTTCAAGAGAAGAAATAAATGCTCCAATTGGCATTCCACCACCTAATCCTTTTCCTGTAACAATTATATGAGGACTGGAAATGTAATTTTGAAAACCAAATAATTTTCCTGTTCTTCCAATTCCAGATTGTATTTCATCTAAAATTAATAAAGCACCAACTTCATTACATTTATCAAGTACTTTTTGTAAATAATTATTTTTAGGTTCAATAAAACCAGCGCCTCCTTGTATAGTTTCTAAAATTACACCTGCAGTTTTTGCTGTAATTTTATCTAAATCTAGCGTATTATTAAATTCTATAAATTTAATTCCTGGTACTAATGGTCTAAATGCACTATTTTGTTCTTCAGCACCACAAACACTCATTGAACCTTGAGTATTCCCATGATATCCGTTTTTAGCAGCAATAATTTCGCTTCTACCTGTAAAACGTTTTGCTAATTTTAAAGCGCCTTCTGTAGCTTCTGTTCCAGAATTAGTTAAATATACAGTTTCTAAATTTTTTGGTAAATTTTTAGCAAGTAAAGTACAGACTGCTATTTGAGGTTTCTGAATAAATTCTCCATAAACCATTACATGTGTATATTTATCAACCTGATCTTTTATAGCTTTTGATATTGCAGGGTGATTGTGTCCTAATGTATTTGCTGATACTCCAGCAATAAAATCTAAATACATTTTATTATTGGAATCGTACACATAAGATCCATTTGCATGTGATATTTCTAGAGCTAATGGATGTGGACTTGTTTGTGCTTGGTGTTTAAAAAATTGTGTTTTCAATTTTATTCTCTCTTAAATACGTTTTTTATAGGTGGTTTTATAATAGAATCTTTTGCTTTTGGTGGAATTTCTTTAATTTCTTTAATTTTTTCAGAATTTTCAGAATCTTCACCTTCTAGAAGTTCATCTTTTATAAAAATATCATCTTTTGTTAAAGGTCTTTCATCTTCTCTCCAAATAAACCCAGGTAATAATTTTTCATCATCACTTAGTATTTCAAATTCAGAAGGAGGGTAGGTTTTACCTGTTATGGCTTTATAATAATTAATACTTTTTACATCCTCATTTTCAAAAAGAATTAAAATATGATCACTACTTTGTTTTTTATCAATACCAAAGAGTTTATCGTGTTCATCTCTTAAAAAAAACAATGTTTCACTGTTTCCAACTACATCTAGAGATTCTAAATCGTTATTTTTAAATTTACCATACATGTTTTTACCTTTAATTTGACTAAAACCTGCAGTATCTTTTTTAACCATTAAGCCATCGTTTAATATTTTTAAAGAATCTAGTTGTTCTGTTTTTAAATTTGATAAAAAATGAATTGTATCTCCTGTAATCTGGTTTCCTTCAGCCCACATAACTGGCTTTGTAAACATTTTTGTGATTCCTGTTTTTTCATTAGTAACCAAAGAATCGCATTTACCTTGTAAGTTAGATTTAAAAATTTTTACGCGTTTAAAGGCTTTAATTAATCGCTCATTTGTTTTTCCTGTAACCATTAATTTATCTCCATGTACATACATAGAATCTTTTTCCATAACAGAAATCGCTACAGCTCTATCAGTAATAAATACAGAATCTTTTAATTTAAAATATTCTGCATAGCCACCTTTAATAATTGTTTGATTTACAGTGTCTAAAACTTTTATATTACCAGTTGCAGAAGCAAATTCAGTATTTCTATTATAATATAGACTATCGCCAGCAATAGTTCTATCACCGTAATAAATTTTAGATTTTTTTAAAAAATGCGAAATATTAGTCTTTGTATTATGATGTCCTTTCTCTGTATAAATTGCATTTTCATCACTAGTAATTGTTGAAGGTCCAAACAATTCTGCTATTCCAGTACTTGTATAATAATCTAAGTGATCTGAAATTAATTTACTGTCTTTATTTGTAACATCTACTTTTGTAAAAGCTTGAAATTTATTGGTTTGTAGATAATAGTTTCCAATTTTACTTTTAAGTAAGTTAGTAGTATCTTTAATTGTGCCCCAACTATTATAAAATAAATGTTGTTTTTCTCTATCAAAATATAAAGTATCTGTTTTGAGTACCATTAACTCATCCTTTAAAATTACATCTCCCCAAGAAGTTGCCATTTTTTTATTTCCATCGTAATCTACATATTTACTATATTGAATAATGGTATCACCTTGGTTGATTATAACATTACCCATAGCCTTAATCAAGTTTTGTTCTGAGTAAATATAAGCTTTATCGCAACGTAAAGTAGCGCCATCGTGTTCAACAAATATATTACCTATTGATATTGTAGCTCCTGGAAATTTAGGATCAACCATAGTATTATCTGCTTTTAAAATTTTAATTTTTTTAGATTGTGTAAATCCTTGAAAACTAAAAAGTAGCAGAAGTATGAATATAATATTTTTCAAGTGTAATAAGTTTAAATACAAAACTAACTAAAAAGCAATATGAAAGTTTAAATACTATGTTAAAAAAAACTGTTTAAAAAATTTTAGCATTTTAATTCTGATATTGGTTATTTGTTATAACTCTGATTTCAGGATACTAAGCTAAAATTTTTTAAACAGCTAGTGTTCTAATTATTATCTAACTATTGTTTGTTTTCTGTCTGGCCCTACAGAAACAATTTTCACAGGGACTTCAACAAAATCTTCAATAAATTTAATATAGTCTTTTAATTCTTTAGGAAGTGTATCTTCGCTTTTCATTGAAGTTATATCTTCTTTCCAACCTTTTAGTTCAGTATATATTGGAGTTACATTATGTGCTTCAATATTATATGGTAAATGGTCAACTTCTGTACCTTTGTAATTGTAAGAAGTACATACTTTTAATGTATCAAATCCAGAAAGTACATCTCCTTTCATCATCATTAATTGTGTAACACCATTTACTTCAACAGCATATTTTAAAGCAATTAAATCTAACCAACCACATCTACGAGCACGACCAGTAGTTGCTCCAAATTCGTGACCAACTCTAGACATTATTTCTCCATTTTCATCAAATAATTCGGTAGGGAATGGTCCAGAACCAACACGTGTTGTGTAGGCTTTAAAAATTCCAAAAACATCTCCAATTTTATTTGGAGGTACACCTAAACCTGTACAAGCTCCAGCTGCAGTAGTAGTTGAAGATGTAACAAATGGGTATGTACCAAAATCTACATCTAATAAAGAACCTTGAGCACCTTCAGCTAAAACTGTTTTACCAGATTTTAAAGCTTTGCTTAAATATTCTTCACTATCTATAAAAGTTAGTTCTTTTAAAACTTTAATAGCATTAAAAAATTCTGTTTCTAATTCTTTTAAGTCATATTGAATATCAACATCAAAAAAGTCTATCATTTTAATATGCTTTTCTGTTAAAGCTGCATATCTATCTTTCCAATCTTCTAATTCTAAATCACCAACTCTCATTCCATTTCTACCGGTTTTATCCATATAAGCAGGACCAATTCCTTTTAAAGTAGAACCAATTTTAGCTTTTCCTTTAGAAGCTTCACTTGCAGCATCTAATAAACGATGTGTTGGTAAAATCAAGTGTGCTTTTCTAGATATTAATAATTTTGTTTTAAAATCTAGATTGAATTGTGATAGGTTTTCTAGTTCTTTTTGAAAAATAATTGGGTCAATTACGACTCCGTTTCCAACTACATTTACAGCATTTTTGTGAAAAATTCCTGAAGGAATTGTGTGTAGAACGTGTTTATGTCCATCAAAAATTAATGTATGCCCTGCATTTGGACCTCCTTGAAAACGAGCAATTATATCATAATTAGAGGTAAGAACGTCTACAATTTTCCCTTTTCCTTCATCTCCCCATTGTAGTCCTAGTAATAAATTTACAGCCATGTTGTGTTACTTAATAATATGTTAGTATTAATTGTTTTTATCTTTTTTAGTTCCGTAAAAATAGAGTGAGTGTTTATGAATTTCTATATTAAAAGTATCTTCAATAGTTTTTTTAATTATTTGTACCCTTGGGTCACAAAATTCAATAACTTCTCCTGTATCTGTTAGTATAACGTGATCGTGTTGTTTGTCGAAATAAGATTTTTCATAGTGAGCTTGACTTTGTCCAAATTGATGTTTTCTAACCAAACCACATTCTAAAAGTAACTCTATTGTATTATAAAGTGTTGCTCTACTAACTCTATAATTTTTAAGTTTCATTTGAATATAAAGAGACTCTATATCAAAATGATCATTTAAATCATAAATTTCTTGAAGAATTGCAAAACGTTCTGGAGTTTTTCTGTGAAGATTTTTCTCTAGAAATTTAATAAAAACGTTTTTTACAATTTTCTGGTTTTCAACACTCATAAGTTCACTTTTTTAATTTAAAAAATTAAACAACAAAGTTAAGCCTATTTTTTTAAAAAATTAGGCTTGAGTAGTATATTTATTAACTATAATTGTGAATAAACTAATGTTTATTAATTCTATCTACTTTATCTATTCCTTCTATTTTTTTTATGGCGTCACTTAATTTTTGAAGTTGCGATTTATTTTTAACACTAACGGTTATACTTCCTTCAAAAATACCATTGTTGCTAGAGATATTTAAATTATGAATATCTACATTCATACTTCTTGAAATAATTTGTGTAATTTCATTTACAATTCCTACATGGTCTACACCGTACAGTTTTAAAATAGCTTTAAATTCTTGATTATCAGAGTCTATCCATTTAGCACTTAGTATTCTGTAAGCATAGTTAGCTTGAAGACTTATGGCATTTGGACAATCTTTTTTATGAACTTTAATGCCATCATTTATTGTAATAAAACCAAAAACTTTATCTCCAGGAATTGGATTACAGCATTGCGACATTTTATATTCTAGATGTTCCTCTTCAGCGCCAAAAACCAAAGAATCATATTCTACAATAACTTCGTCTTTATCAATATTTTCTGGTTTGGCAGGAGTTCTTCGTATTCTATTTTTAAAGAAACTAACAAAAGCATTATTTCGTTTTGCAATAAAATCTTTAAGTTGATTGTTTTCTATAGAACCATTTCCCATTCTATAAAATAATTCTAAACTTGTTTTTAGTTTAAAATAAACAACTAATTCATTTATTACTTTTTCGTTTAAAGTAATTTTTAGATGTTTTAATTTTCGTGTTAAAATTTCTTTACCTTCCTCAGCTATTCTTTTTTGATCTTCTTTTAAAGCGTTTTTTATACGAGCTCTGGCACGTGCAGTTACAACAAAATCTAACCAACCAATATTAGGTTTTTGATTTTTAGAAGTGATAATTTCAACTTGATCACCACTAAATAATTCTTGACTAATAGGTTTTAATTTTCCATTAATTTTGGCCCCTCTACAACTCATTCCAACTTGTGTATGAATGGAAAAAGCAAAGTCTAGAGCGGTAGCATGTTTTGGAAGCGCCTTTAAATCTCCGTTAGGCGTAAAAATAAAAATTTCTTTGGCATATAAATTTAATTTAAAATCTTCAACAAAATCAATAGCACTTGCATTTGGGTTTTCAAGAGATTCTTTTATTTTATTTAACCAATCATCTAAGCCTGTTTCGCGTTCATTTTGGTTTTTATATTTATAATGTGCTGCATAACCTTTTTCAGCAATTTCATCCATTCTTTCTGAACGAATTTGAACTTCTACCCATTTTCCTTTAGGTCCCATAACAGTTATATGAAGCGATTCATATCCTGTACTTTTTGGTTGACTTATCCAGTCACGTAACCTATTTGGGTTTGGTCTAAAGTGATCAGTTACAATAGAATATATTTTCCAGGCATCAAATTTTTCTTTTTTTATAGTAGATTTGTAAATAATTCTAATCGCAAATTTATCGTAAATCTCGTCGTAAGTAACACCTTGAGATAGCATTTTTTTACGAATAGAATAAATCGATTTTCTACGACCCTTTATAGTATATTGAAAACCTTCTTTATCTAAAGTTTCTTTAATAATATTACTAAAAGAATCTATATAAATTTTTTGTTCTTCCTTGCTTTGTGTTACTTTATTAGCAATATCTATATAAACATCGGGTTCAGTGTATTTTAAACCTAAGTTTTCAAGCTCAGATTTTATATTATAAAGTCCAAGTCTGTGCGCTAAAGGGGCATAAATATATAGGGTTTCAGAAGAAATTTTTATTTGTTTATCTGCCGGCATTGCATCCATAGTTTGCATATTGTGCAATCTATCTGCAATTTTTATTAAAATTACACGTACATCATCATTTAAGGTAAGGAGCATTTTTCTAAAATTCTCAGCTTGTATTGAGGCATCTTGATCCTTTTTTAAATGCGAAATTTTAGTTAAACCGTTAACTATACGTGCTACATTTTCACCAAATAAACGTTCAATATCTTCTAATGTGTAATCGGTGTCTTCAACTACATCATGTAATAATGCTGCTACAATAGAAGTAGTATCTAGTCCAATTTCGTAAGCAACAATTTTAGCAACTGCTATGGGGTGAAAAATATAAGGTTCACCTGTTTTTCTTCTTTGTGTACTATGCGCTTCTAATGCAATATCAAAGGCTTTTCTAATTTCTTTTTTATCAGCATCCGTAAATGTTTGATACGCACCTTTTAGCAAGCCTTTATAGCGTTTTGCTATTTCTTTATTTTCCTCTTCTAAGCTTAAATTGTAAGTCATCGATTAAATTTAATATTTTTTAATTACCCAACAATGTCAAATCTTTATTTTTTTAAATTTAATATGCGTTCTAATAAAGTGGGGTGTGAGTAGTGAAACTTAACGTACATATTACTAGGTGTTAAATTGCTTAAACTATTTTTAGATAATTTTTTTAAGGAAGAAATTAAAGCTTCTGCATTAAAATTAGTTTTAGCATAATCATCAGCTTCATATTCAAATTTTCGAGAGATAATATTCATTAAAAATCCTGTAATTTCTGAAATAGGACTGTATAAAATACCAAAAGCAATTAAACCAATATGGAAACTGGTTATTTCAACCCCTAAAGCTTGTGAAAGTAATTGATTTCCAATAAAAAGTGATAAGATATAAAGTGTAAATCCCGTTAAAATTAGCGATAGTATTAAATTATAAATAATATGTTTTTTAGTATAATGACCGATTTCATGTGCTAAAACTGCTACAATTTCATCAGTTTCTAAGTCATTGATTAACGTATCATATAAAGTAACTCTTTTTTGAGAACCAAAACCTGAAAAATATGCATTCGCTTTTGTAGATCGTTTTGAGCCATCAATTACAAATATATTATCTAAATTAAACCCTACTTTTTTTCCAAAATTATCGATTGCTGTTTTTAATTCTCCATCTTCTAAACTAGTTTGTTTATTGAAGATAGGTACAATTAATTTTGAATAAAATAGATTCATAAAAATTGTAAAAACAGCTATTAATCCCCAAGCATATAACCAAAAGTTAGTTGTTGTTAATTGGTAAAACCATGTTAATAAGGCTAAAATTCCTCCACCAATTATTATCATCATTAACCATCCTTTTATTTTATCTAAAACAAATGTTTTTAAAGTAGATTTATTAAAACCAAATTTTTCTTCAATAACAAAGGTATTGTAATATGAAAAAGGCAATGATAAAATATCACTACCAAATAAAATAATTCCGAAAAAAATAAGCGTAATTAAAATAGTATTATCTGTAATACTTCTTGCAATTCCATCTACATAGGCAAAACCATCAAAAATAAAAAAGAGCAGTGTTATTACAAGAGAAAAAGCGCTAGTTAAACTCGAAAATTTATAATTTACTTTTTTGTATGCTTGAGATTTTTTGTACTCTTCGTCATCATAAATATCGTTTAATTCTTCAGGAATGGCATCGTTAAAATGTTTAGCATTTAGAGTATCTAAAAAAGTATCGAATAAAAACTTAACAATAATTATAGCTATTAATATGTAAAAAAGAATTTCTGGTGTCATTTTTTATAAATTATAAATTGAAACATTAATTATAATTGGCGTTGTCTAACAGCTTCAAATAAAATAATTGCTGCACTTACCGAAACATTCATAGAATCTATAGCACCTCGCATTGGAATTATAATATTTGAAGTGGTATTTTGTAACCATTCATCAGTTAAACCCGTAGCTTCAGTACCAACAACTATTGCACTTGGCTCAGTATAATCTTTTGTTTGGTATGCTACAGATGCAGTAAGTGCTGCACCAAATATATTAATTTTATGCGCTTTTAAAAAGGCAATAATTTCTGATGTGGAACCTGTTGCAATTGCTGTTGTAAATAAACAACCTACACTAGATCTAATAATGTTTTGGTTGTACATGTCCGTTTTTGGGTTTGCAATTAAAACGGCATCAATACCTGCTGCATCAGCAGTTCTTAATAAAGCTCCAATATTTCCTGGTTTTTCAGGTGCTTCTGCAACTAAAATTAAAGGATTTTTTGTTTTAAACTTAAGTGTTTTTAGTAGTAAATCTTTTGTTTTAGCAACTGCTAAAATTCCTTCAGTTGTAGTTCTAGTGGCTAATTTTTGATGTATTTGATGCGTAATTTCAATTACTTCTATGCTTAAATCTGTGCTTTTTAATAATGAATTTAAAGTTGATTCATCTATAATAGAGAAATCTACCAATAATGTGTGTACTTCATAACCACCTTTTAATGCTAAAGAAATTTCACGTAGGCCTTCAATTAAAAAGGTTTTTGTTTTTTTTCGAATGCGAGATTTTTCTTTTATTTGGAAAAGTTCCTTTATATAAGGATTTTGTGTACTTGAAATTTGTTTTCGCATAGTTTTTAATAATTAGCAAAGGTAATGATAAATAAATTTTGAATATACTAGCGTTGATTAAAACAGGTTTTTAAGGTGTTAAATCAACATTTTTATGGTAGTTAATTAGCAATACTACCATTTTGCTATAGCCTTCAATTCCGTCTTTTTGTTTATTTGCTTTTAAAAAATTATCGTAAAATATTTTAAAATATTTTTCAGATTTATTTTGATAAGATTCCCAAAATGCCTGACTTTGTTTTATATCTTTTAAAATACCTTTATTAATAAGTGGTTTTATAATTTCAAAACTTGCAGGGTCTTTTCTATAAACCTCTGAAATGCAATAACGTAATGCCATTAAATAGCCTGAATATTTAAAAAATATATCGTTCGAGTTTGTTGTTGCTAAATAGCCTACAAAATTAGCTTCACTTTCCGAAGCAATTCCAATTTGATGTGCAGCTTCATGGCAAGCAGTTGCGGCATAATTATTTTTTGGAATTAATGAATTTACTTGAGATTCGTTGGTTATCGGATTTATATAGCCTCCAAATCCCATATAGGTTAATGGTACGCTAAAAAGCGAATGTTTAACTTTTGGATTTGAATATTTAAATTGAGGATGTTTTTTTTCTAATTGATTGTAAGCATTTTCAACCTTTGCTTTAATCTGATTTTTTGTAAGTAAATTTTCAACAACTAGAGTGTCGTTTTTTGTTATAAAAGTGTGAACTTCATTTGTTTTAGTAATTAATTTTTTGGTAAAATCTATTAATTCTTCATTAGAGTAATTACTTATTTTAAAATTTAAAGAGTTGTTAATAGGAAGTCTGAAATAATTTAAAGCCCAATTAAAATGAAAAACAAAAAATACAATTGAAAGAATTCCTGTAATTTTAAAAAAAGTAGCTTTAAAATTAATTTTTTTACTTTTTATAGCTTTATAAAACGCTCTTAAAATAAAAATAACCAGTGCAGCATACATTAAATCTCCAAATGAAAAAGGAATCCAACCCAGTAAAATCCTTAGAAAATTTGAAATATAAATATACAAACCATTAGAATAATAAGTTTCAATAAAGTTAGGGAATTGAGCAATTATTTGAATAAAAGCCCATTGCATAACCAATAATATAGAAAGAATTATATAATACTTTTTCGAATTCATTTTGTAAAAATATAAAATAATTCTCGAGTAAATAACGTTATAATAGTTATTAACAAAAAAAGCACTTGTTAACAAAAATTGTGCAAATTAAATTTATATTTAAGGTTCTTATTGAGATTAAAAATTTACTTTTGTTTTTCTTTGAAACTAGTAAATTGAGACATTTACAATTCTAGATTTCATAAAAATTAACAAACGTTTAATATCATAAAATTATAATTTATAACTTGAAAAATTTACAACCAACACCCGCTAAAAAATTCAAAAAGAGTTCTGTTATAAGTCTTGAAAAAGGAAAAATGCCACCGCAAGCTATTGATTTAGAGGAGGCTGTATTAGGGGCGATGATGATTGATAAAAAAGGTGTAGATGATGTAATTGATATTTTACATCCAGAAGTATTTTATAAAGAAACACACCAACATATTTATGAAGCAATTTATACGTTGTTTCAAAACTCAGAACCAACAGATTTATTAACGGTTTCTAATCAATTGCGTAAAACAGGAAATTTAGAACTTGTTGGAGGTGATTTTTATTTGGTTGGTTTAACTCAAAAAGTATCATCATCAGCACATATAGAATTTCACGCTCGTATTATACTTCAAAAATATATTCAACGAAAATTAATATCTATTTCTGCTGAAATTATTGAAGAAGCTTATGACGAAACTGTAGATGTATTTGATTTATTAGATGATGCCGAAACCAAGCTTTTTGAGGTAACTCAAGGGAATCTTAAAAAAGGTTCTGAAGATGCTCAAGGACTTGTAACACAGGCTATAAAAAAGATTCAAGAAATATCTAATAAAAGTGGAATGAGTGGTGTAGCTACTGGTTTTACACGTTTAGATGAATTAACGTCGGGTTGGCAACCTTCAGATTTGGTGATTTTAGCTGCACGTCCTGGTATGGGAAAAACAGCATTTGTAATGTCAATGGCAAAAAATATGGCCATCGATTTTGGAACTCCAGCTGCTATATTTTCATTAGAGATGTCATCTGTACAGTTAATTACACGTATGATTTCTAGTGAAACAGGTATTTCTTCAGGGAAATTAAGAAAAGGGAATTTAGAACCGCATGAATGGGAGCAACTAAACGTTAAAGTTAAAAATTTATCGAAAGCACCTATTTTTATTGATGATACACCTTCATTATCAATTTTTGACTTACGAGCAAAAGCACGTCGTTTAGCATCGCAACACGGAATTAAAATTATAATTATTGATTATTTACAGTTAATGACTGCTGGAAGTTCTTCAAACGGAAATAGAGAGCAAGAAATATCAACAATTTCTCGAAATTTAAAAGCATTAGCCAAAGAACTATCAATACCAGTAATTGCACTTTCACAGTTATCGCGTGCAGTTGAAACACGTGGAGGAAGTAAAAGACCTTTGCTATCCGATTTACGTGAATCTGGTGCAATTGAACAAGATGCGGATATTGTTTCGTTTATATTTAGACCTGAATATTATGGTTTAACTGAATGGGATGACGAAGAAAGAACACCTTGTGAAGGTCAAGCTGAATTTATTGTTGCAAAACATAGAAATGGTGGTTTAGAAAATATACGTTTAAAATTTACAGGTCACTTAGCACAATTTAGTAATTTAGATGAAGACTTTGGAAACGAATTCCATTCTAAAATGAATAATGAAATATCAGCAGGAAGTATGCCAAGTGCACAAGATGCTTTTGGAGCTCCTGATAATTTAAATGACGATGACGTACCATTTTAAAAATTAATCAATTGGAATTGTTAAAAAACTTCTTTCTGAAACGCATTTTAATTATTGTAATGTTATTTATTACAACTTTTAGTTATGCTTCATTTATATTAATTCCAATGGATGATGTTACACAAACCAATCATTTAAAAGCATATGGAATTACATTTTGGTCTTTAAAAAGAGGAAATACAGCGCAATGGTTACTTAATTATGAAGGAGGTTCTTTTTTATTAGAAGATAATGAAGCAACCAGAAACGAATGTAAAATTAGAGGTGTAACTTTTCAAGTAATATCAGATACGCAAGCAGCAAATATTTTACAAGAAATTAGTAGTCCTTCAAAAAATATGGAAGCTGTTATTTTAGAAAAAGCACCTAAAATTGCAGTATATTCTCCAAAAGATAAAATGCCTTGGGATGATGCAGTAACTATGGTATTAACATATGCAGAAATACCTTTTGATGTTGTTTATGATGAAGAAGTATTGAATGAAAAATTACTTTTATATGAGTGGTTACATTTACATCATGAAGATTTTACGGGGCAGTATGGTAAATTTTACGGAGCATATAAAACAGCACCCTGGTATATAGAACAAAAAAAATCTGCCGAAAATTTGGCTGCAAAATTAGGGTATTCTAAAGTTTCTGAACAAAAATTAGCTGTAGCATTAAAAATTAGAGATTTTGTTATTGGTGGTGGTTTTATGTTTGCAATGTGTTCTGCAACTGATAGTTTTGATATTGCTTTATCTGCCGAAAGTGTAGATATTTGTGAAACAATGTTTGATGGTGATCCATCAGAAATTGATTATCAAAATAAAATAGATTATAATAAAACTTTTGCTTTTAAAGATTTTACATTAGTTAGAAATCCAATTGAATATGAGTTTTCTTCAATTGATATGACTCGTAAACGTCAAAATATAAAACGTACAGCAGATTATTTTTCATTAAAAGAATATTCTGCAAAATGGGATCCAATACCTACCATGTTATGTCAAAATCATACACAATTAATTAAAGGTTTTATGGGACAAACTACTTCTTTTGATAGAGATGCTGTAAAATCAAATGTTTTAGTGATGGGGGAGATAAAATTAAATAGAGAAGCGCGTTATATACATGGTGTTAAAGGTAAAGGGATGTTTACTTTTTATGGTGGTCACGATCCAGAAGATTATCAACATAGAGTAGGAGATCCAAAAACAGAGTTAGATTTACATCCAAATTCTCCTGGATACCGTTTAATATTAAATAATGTGCTGTTTCCTGCAGCAAAAAAGAAAAAGCAAAAAACTTAAAATAGGGTACTGTTAATAAAGCACTTAAAATTTTATTGATAAAAGTTATTGCTTCATAGTACTAAAATAGTATTTTTGTTTTTTTAAATAAAAATATATAATGTCAACTACACAACAACTGCAAGATTTTGCACAACAAGTAAGAAGAGATATAGTTAGAATGGTACATGCTGTAAATTCTGGTCACCCTGGAGGTTCTTTAGGATGTAATGAGTTTTTAACCGTACTATATCAAGATACAATGAAATATAGTACCGATTTTACTATGGATGGTAAAGATGAAGATGTATTCTTTTTATCAAACGGACATATTTCTCCGGTTTTTTATAGTGTTTTGGCAAGAAGTGGTTTTTTTCCAGTTTCAGAATTAGCTACTTTTAGATTATTAAATTCACGTTTACAAGGTCATCCAACTACACATGAAGGTTTACCTGGTGTTAGAATTGCTTCAGGTTCTCTTGGTCAAGGAATGAGTGTTGCCCTTGGAGCGGCTCAAGCTAAAAAATTAAATGGAGATACACGTTTAGTTTATTCTTTACACGGAGATGGTGAATTACAAGAAGGTCAAAACTGGGAAGCAATTATGTATGCTGCTGGTAAAAATGTTGATAATTTAATTGCTACAATTGATTATAACGGTCAACAAATAGATGGTTCTACAGACCATGTAATGCCAATGGGAGATTTAAAAGCTAAATTTGAAGCTTTTGGATGGATTGTTTTAGAGGTTGAAAAAGGAAATGATATTGATACTATTAAAGCAAGTTTAGCAGAAGCAAAATCATTAACAGGTAATGGAAAACCAGTTTGTATTTTATTAAAAACTGAAATGGGTAACGGAATTGATTTTATGATGGGAACTCACGCTTGGCACGGAAAAGCACCAAGTGATGCTCAATTAGAAGATGCTCTTGCTCAAAATCCTGAAACTTTAGGAGATTATTAAATATACCATTTAAAGAGTTTATAACTAAGACTGTTTAAAAAGTTTTAAATTTATCATCATTTTGAAATACATTCAGAATGAAGGAATTTTACTTTTTAAACAGTCTTATTCTTTTTTTAAGATATATTTATAATATAAAACACATCTTATTGTAAGTTTCAATTTATATTTACAACTAAGTATAAAAGTTGATAAATTCAACCTTTAAATTTTTTAATCATTTAATAATTAGTATGAAAGTAGGAATTGTTTGTTATCCAACATTTGGAGGTAGTGGAGTAGTAGCATCTGAATTAGGTATGTCTTTAGCAAAAGAAGGAAATGAAGTGCATTTTATTACTTATAAACTTCCTGTTAGATTAGATTTTATTTCAAATAACATTCATTTTCACGAAGTTTTTGTTGAAGAATATCCATTATTTCAATTTCAACCATACGAATTAGCACTTTCAAGTAAAATAGTAGAAGTTGTTGAAATGTACAATTTAGAGATTTTACATGTACATTACGCAATTCCTCATGCATATGCAGCTTATATGGCAAAACAAATGCTAAAAGAAAAAGGAATTGTAGTAAAAGTTGTAACTACTTTACACGGAACAGATATAACTTTAGTTGGAAGTCATCCAAATTATAAAACAGCTGTAGAATTTAGCATCAACCATTCTGATGTTGTTACAACGGTTTCAGATAGCTTAAAAAGCGACACATTAAGGTTGTTTAATATTAAAAAAGAGATTCAAGTAATATATAATTTTATTGATTTTGATAAATACCCAGAAATTACTGATGAAGAATGCCAAAGAAGTAGTATTGCTCAGAATAACGAAAAAATAGTAACCCATATTAGTAATTTACGCCCAGTTAAAAGAGCGTGGGATGTTATTGATATTTTTTATAAAATTCAGAAAAAAATACCATCAAAATTATTATTAGTTGGAGAAGGCCCAGATCGAGAACGTATAGAATGTATGGCAAAAGATTTAGGGATTCTAGATAAAATACTTTTTTTAGGAAATAGTAACGAAGTGAATAAGTTATTGTGTTATTCAGATTTATTTTTATTACCATCTGAAACTGAAAGCTTTGGCTTAGCAGCTTTAGAAGCTATGGCAGCTAAAACACCTGTTATTTCTACTAATTCTGGTGGTTTGCCAGAGGTTAATATTGAAGGAGTTACAGGGTTTTTAAGCAATATTGGTGATACCGATAATATGGCTAAAAATGGAATATATATTTTAGAATCTGATGAAAGACTGTTAAAATTTAAGCAAAATGCATTTGCACAAGCTCAACAATTTAGTTTACAAAATATATTACCAGGTTATATAGAAACGTATAAAGAAGTTTTAGGTAAATAAAGTAAATAGATTTATTTAGGATCTATAATAATCTAAAGCATCAATTAATAATTTTTTTTCTACTTTACAGTTAAATTTAAAGTTCTCATAATTTGTAAGTAATACAAAATTTACTTGTCCACCAACATTCTTTTTATCGTGAATTAAAAGCTCTATTATAGCATCATAATCAGAAGTTTCAATTATAACATTTCCATAAATTTTAAGTAATTTACTTTTAATATCTGCTACTTCATCTTCAGGAAAATTTAATAATTTTTGAGATAGATATGTTTCAGTAATCATACCAATTGCAATAGCTTCTCCGTGAGTTAACTTTTCTTTATTTTCAGACTCTAAAAAATATGACTCAATAGCGTGTCCTAAAGTATGTCCAAAATTTAAAATTTTACGAAGTCCATGTTCTTTAGGATCTTCTGTAACCACTTCGTTTTTAATCTCAATAGAACGATGAATTAAAGTGCTTATACCTCTAATAGTTAGTTCTTTAAATGACTTTATGTTGTTCCATAGTTTAACATCGTAAGACAGTCCATATTTAATAATTTCAGCCAATCCAGATCTAATTTCACGTTCTGTTACCGTTTCTAAATATCTTGTATCAATAAGCACCATTTCTGGATCTGAAAACAATCCTATTTGGTTTTTTAAAACGCCTAAATCTACACCAGTTTTTCCACCTACAGAAGCATCGACCATACTTAATAGGGTAGTAGGAATATTAATAAATGCAATACCACGTTTAAAACATGAAGCTACAAAACCACCTAAATCTGTAATAACTCCACCTCCTAAATTAATAAGTAAACTTTTTCTATCAGCTCCTAATTCGGTTAATGCCTGCCAAACACCAGTACAAGTGTCTAAATTTTTATTTTCTTCACCAGCTTCAATTTCAATAATTTCTATTTCAGAAGTAGTTTCCATAACTTCCAATAAAATTGGTAAACAATATTGATTTGTATTTTCATCAACTAAAATAAAAATTTTAGAAGGGATATTTGAAGCTAAATAGGTGTTTAATTTCAAGTAAGCTTCATCATTAAAGTTTACAAAGTAGTTATTGGATAATATAGGTTTCATTTTGGATAATATTTTAGTGCAAATTAAAGGTAAAAAAATGAAAAAAATAAATGTTTGTAATTATCTTTGATTAAATACAATCAACAATGAAAAAAATATTTGATAACACGGAAATTGCTTTTGCAATAAAATCAAATTCCGAACTAGACAGAGCTTTTTATCTTTTTGAAATGATAAAGCGAGAACCTCTAGTTAAAATTGGTACAGCAGTAACCAAGTTTGCTTTAAAAACGCATTTACCTGTTGAAGGTATCATACGAGCAACTGTTTTTGACCATTTCTGTGGAGGAATTACAGAAGAAGATTGTATGCCAACAATCGATAAAATGTATAGCAAAAATGTACATTCTGTTTTAGATTATTCAGCTGAAGGTAAGGAGGTTGAGTCTCAATTTGATTTGGCAATGGAAAAAACATTAAATACCATTAAATTTGGAAAAGAAAAATTAGGAATTCCATTTGCAGTATTTAAACCAACTGGTTTTGGTAAGTTTAAAATTTACCAAAAAATAACAGAAGATACACCATTAGACCCTCATGAAGAAGTTGAGTGGAAACGCATTAAAGAGAGGTACGATATAGTATGTAAAGCTGCTTTTGATAGAGATGTTCCTTTATTAATTGATGCCGAAGAAACTTGGATGCAAGATGCTGCAGATGATTTAATTGAAGAAATGATGGCTAAGTATAATAAAGAAAAAGTAATTGTATTTAGCACATTGCAATTGTATAGATGGGATCGATTGGATTATTTAAAAAGCTTACACGAACGTGCTAAAAAACAAGGTTTTAAAATAGGTATGAAATTAGTTCGTGGAGCATACATGGAAAAAGAAAGAGAACGTGCTGAAGAAAAAGGGTATAAAGATCCAATTTGTGCAAATAAACAAGCTACAGACACTATGTTTAACGACGTATTAACGTATATGTTCAAAAATATAGAAGATATGGCTATTTTTTCAGGTACACATAATGAAGAAAGCTCTTACCTATTAATGGATTTAATCGCAAAATCTGGTTTAGATAAAAATGATTCCAGAATTTGGTTTGGGCAATTGTATGGAATGAGTGATCATATTAGTTATAATTTAGCGAATGCAGGTTATAATGTTGCAAAATATCTACCGTTTGGCCCCGTTAGAGACGTAATGCCATACTTAATTAGACGTGCTGAAGAAAATACTTCTGTAGCCGGACAAACCAGTAGAGAGCTTCGCTTATTAAAAGAAGAAAGGGAAAGAAGAAAAATTTAATTTATATGAATTTTCAAAATAAAAGAGTTGTTTTTACTAAAAAAACAACTCTTTAATAATTTTAAACAGTTGTATCGTTTTTCTTGCCTCCACGTAAAAATATAAGCAAAACTACAATTAGTCCTAAAAAGACTAAAAACATTATAATTGCGCCTATAATTCCCCAATTCCAGCTAACTAATGGTAAGTTGTTTAGTATCATAATAGTAGGTTTTATTCAAAAATATAAATTTTTAAAAAATCATAATTCAACTTTTGTTACAATAAACCAAATAAAACAATTACTTTTGCAGCCTCTAAAAAATTCGGAATATGCAATCTATCAGAAATATAGCAATTATTGCTCACGTTGATCACGGTAAAACTACGTTGGTTGATAAAATTATTGACCAAGCTCACATATTAGATGAGCGTAAAGTTAGAACAGATCTTTTATTAGATAATAATGATTTGGAGCGAGAGCGAGGAATTACTATTTTATCTAAAAACGTATCAATAAATTACAAAGGCGTAAAAATTAATATTATTGACACACCTGGTCACGCCGATTTTGGTGGAGAAGTTGAACGTGTATTAAAAATGGCTGATGGTGTTTTACTATTAGTTGATGCTTTTGAAGGTCCAATGCCTCAAACACGTTTTGTGTTAGGAAAAGCATTAGAACTTGGATTAACACCAATTGTTGTTGTAAATAAAGTTGATAAACCTAACTGTACACCAGATATTGTACACGAAAAAGTTTTTGATTTAATGTTTGCATTAGATGCTACAGAAGAACAATTAGAATTTGATACAATTTACGGTTCAGCTAAAAATGGTTGGATGAGTAGAGATTGGAAAGACGAAACTACAGATATTGTACCTCTTTTAGACTCTATACTTAAAAATATACCAGAAGCACCATACAAAGAAGGAACAGTACAAATGCAAATTACTTCGTTAGATTTTACATCTTTTGTTGGTAGAATTGCTATTGGACGTGTTTTTAGAGGTGATTTAGAAGAAGGTAAAGATTATATGCTTTGTAAAGCAGATGGTAGCTTTAAGAAAGTACGTATTAAAGAACTACATACCTTTGAAGGTTTAGGTAAAAATAAAGCTTCTAAAGTTAGAAGTGGTGATATTTGTGCAATTACAGGTATAGAAGGATTTGATATTGGGGATACAATTGCCGATTTAGAAAACCCAGAAGCTTTACCAAGATTAAAAGTAGATGAACCTACAATGAGTATGTTGTTTACAATTAATAATTCTCCTTTCTACGGAAAAGAAGGGAAATATGTAACTTCTCGTCATTTACGTGATAGATTGTTTAAAGAAACAGAAAAAAACTTAGCACTTAGAGTTGAAGAAACTGATACAGAAGATAAGTTTAACGTTTTTGGACGTGGAATTTTGCATTTATCTGTATTAATTGAAACAATGCGTAGAGAAGGATATGAGTTACAAGTTGGACGTCCACATGTAATTATTAAAGAAATTGATGGTGTTAAATGTGAACCTTATGAAACCTTAGTTATAAATGTTCCTGAAGAATCTGCTAGTAAAGCTATTAACTTAGTAAGCTTAAGAAAAGGAGATTTATTAGTAATGGAACCAAAAGGAGATTTACAACATTTAGAATTCGATATCCCATCTAGAGGTTTAATAGGCTTACGTAATAAAATTTTAACAGCAACAGCTGGTGAAGCTATTATTAATCATAGATTACGTGGTTTCGATGCTTACAAAGGAGAAATTGCTACTTCTAATAATGGTGCTATTGTTTCTGCAGAAACAGGTAAAGCAACAGCTTATTCTATCGATAAATTACAAGATAGAGGTAAGTTTTTTATAGATCCTAATCAAGATATTTATAAAGGTCAGGTTGTTGGAGAAAACAACAAACAAGAAGATATGGCAGTTAATTTAATTAAAGGTAAAAAATTAACAAACGTCCGTAAATCTGGAACAGATGATAGTGTTAAAATTGCTCCAAAAATAGATTATTCTTTAGAAGAATGTATGGAGTATATTAAAGAAGATGAGTATTTAGAAATTACTCCTCTAAGTTTACGTATTCGTAAAATCTCATTTAGATAAATACTTTTAGTTTTAAAATATTTAAACGCTTCCAATTATTGGAAGCGTTTTTTTTATATTTATAATTCTAATATTCAGCAATTCAGGTAAAAACATATAGTTATAAGCAACCTTAGTCACTTACTTATTTAAAATTAAGTATGAAATTTGATTAGATTTTTAAGTTATAAATGATGAAATTATTAAAATTTTTATTAGTTCTTACTTTAATATTTTTTACAGCATGTTCCAATAACAAAAGCAATAAAAATATTTCAAATGGAATAGCTGTTTTATCTAATAATGAAGAAGGATATAAATTACTACAAAAAAATTGTTATGCTTGTCATTCGGTAACTTCAAAATCACACGATGATATTATAGCTCCTCCTATGATTGCAATTAAAAAGAGGTATATGATGTCTTATTCTACTGAAAATGAATTTGTAACAGCATTTACAAAATGGACTTTAAACCCAAATAAAGAAAATGCATTAATGTTTGGAGCCGTTCAAAACTTTAAAACAATGCCGAAACTACCATTTAACGAAATTGATATGGTAAAAATAGCAAGCTATGTTTTTAATAATGAATTAGAAAAACCAGTTTGGTTTCAAAGTCATTATAATGAAGAACATCCAAATGGAATGGGAAATGGCAATGGAAAAAGAAGAGGAATGCAGCGAGGTTTTTAAGTGTTTTTATAATTGTGTATAGAAACACTTAACTTTCGCTAACTATTTGGAATAAAACTACTTATTTGGAATTAAAATTTAATACTAAATTCAATTAAAGCTGATAATAATCATACAAATACTCTATTTTAAGTTTTAAATTTATCATATATTATTGTTATTATAATGTTAGTAAATAAAAAAATAGCTATTAAAGTTCACTTTAATTCTAAGAAATTAAGTGTTTAATTTAATTCAAAATAAAGAAAATTCAATTGTAATTTTCTTCAACAAGATTATTTAATAAATACTTTTAACTACAAAATTTAAAATATCCAATGCATAGAAAATGATAAAGTAAGTTTAACCTTAAAAATATATAATATGAAAAGTACCACCCCTGAAAAATCAAAAGAACCTTGTACAAGCATAGAAGAATTGTATAAAAAAACACAAGATTGGGTTGCGGAAATCGAGTTTATTAAAATTGAACAACAATTTTTAAAGGAATTACTCGCTGAGCATATTATTGAATTGTGTGAATCTGACAATTTTAATAAAGCTAAATTACTGCTTAAAGGAATTGATCACGAATCTATTTTAGGTGACGATTTATTAATTTCTATCGACGACCATAATGTTAATCTATCTCTTCTTTTAGAAAATATATATTTAAAAAGAGAAGCTAATTTTAGAAATAATCATAAATTGATAGAAATTGAAGTAATTAATTACATTCAAAACTTTAGATATATTAAAGAACAGATTTACGAGTTGGTATTATTAATTATGAAAAATAATAAAAATCACCATATGTTATCTAACTAAAAAAGTGGTAGTTTTTATAAATTAAATTTTCCAATTAAATAATTTAATAATTTTATTCCAATCATCTGGTAATGTAGCATTCACAGAAATAACTGTTTCTAAAATAGGATGCTTAAATTGAATTGAATTTGCATGTAAAAATATATTTTTGCACGCAAATTCAGTTTCAAACATTCTGTTATGAAACCGATCTCCATATTTATAATCACCAACAATTGGGCGACTCACCTTGTTCATATGAATTCTAAGTTGGTGCATTCTGCCAGTTTTTGGTATTAGTTCAACCAAGCTATATCTAGAAAATTTATAGGGATGAACGGCAATATCTAATTCAATTTTTTCTATAGGTTTACAACTAGTCGCAGCATCTTTATAAACTTTTGTATCGGGATTTTTAACAGGAGTAGTAATTTCTATTGCTTCATCTACAAAACCACGAACAATAGCTAAATAGCTTTTTTTAATAGTGTTAGCATTAAATAATTCTTGAAATTTAGCTACTTGATCTTTTTGTTTTGCCAAAACCAATACACCTGAAGTTTTTCTATCTAGTCTATGAATAGGGTATAGGTCTAAGCCTAATTGTTCTTTCAATAAATTTAATAGGGTAGCATCTTTTATATTTCTAGCGTAATACGAATTGTGAACTAAAACATTGTTTGGTTTGTTTACAATAACCAAATAATTATCTTCAAAAAGAATTTGTACTTTCATTGTGTAAATATACATTTTCAATAAAAATTCAGGGATTTAAATTAAAAAAAATACGAATATAAATCACTTAAATTATATTATGTTCAATCATTCTTTTTTTTATACTTTTGAACTTTTAATATTCGTATATTAAAAATAAATTTTATTAAAATAATTAAAATGCTAAAAAAATGAAAAAACTAGTAATGCTAACTCTTTTTGTATGCACAATACTATCTTGTGGAACATCAAAAACAGTTATTCAATCTAAAAAAGTGATTAAAGGCTATTGGACTTTAAACAATATCTCTTACAGTGAAGCTGGTACATTTAATGTAACTTTATTAAATGATGCACCAACAGAATGTTTTGAAGGAAGTACTTGGAGATTTATACCAAATAATAATACAGGTATTTATACAATAAATAATGGAAATTGTGTAATTGGCGATCGCAATTTTGTGTTTACAATACAAGAAGTTGATGAAGAAACAGGTTTGTATAACTTTTTATTAAAACCAACAGACTCAAAAAATAAATCAGCTGACAATGTAGGTTTTAGATTAAACTTAACACAATTGTCTGATACAAATATGCAATGGGAACAAACAGTTTTATTAGAAGGTAAACCTTTTAATATTTATATGAATTTTATAAAAAATAACGAATAATGACAACAATATTTAAAAAAATAGGATTTGGAATATTAGCAGTACTACTAGCATTAAACATTAGTAGTTGTGAGGCTACAAAAAATGCAAGTAATACACAAAAAGGAGGTGTAATAGGTGCTGCAGGTGGAGCTCTTTTAGGTGCAATTATTGGTAATAATGTTGGAACAAAAGGTGATGGAGCAGAACTAGGAGCCGTTATTGGTGGAGTAGTAGGTGGTGGTGCCGGAGTACTAATCGGTAAAAAAATGGATAAACAAGCGCAACAAATTGAAGAAGAAATTCCTGGTGCTGTTGTAGAACGTGTAGACGATGGAATTGTAGTTACTTTTGATGAAAATAGTGGTGTTTATTTTGATACCAATAAATACAATATTAATAGTGATTCAGAAACGTTATTAAATAAATTAGCTGGTATTTTAATTGAATATCCAGATACAAATGTACTAGTTGTAGGACATACAGATAGTACTGGTGCAGATGCGTATAATATGACGCTTTCTCAAAATAGAGCTTATGCTGTAACTAATTTTTTCACTAATAAAGGGTTAAGTTCATCTAGGTTTACAACAAAATGGTTTGGGGAAGAACAACCAATTGCTGATAACACTACAGAAGAAGGTCGTTCTAAAAACAGAAGGGTAAACATTGGAATTATACCTAACGACAAAATGAAAGCAGACGCAGAAAAAGAAGCTGGAAATTAAATAGCAATTATATAAAACAACTGTTTAAAAAGTTTTAATTAATATAGAACTTTTTAAACAGTTGTTTATTTTTTATACTAACAAAATTTGTGGAAAACATACTAGAATTAATAAACGCACACCAATTAACACCTGTTAGTTGGTTTTTTTCATTTTTAGCAGCATTCTTATTAGGAACCAGTAAAGCTGGAATAAAAGGTGTTGGAGTTGTAATTGTAACCTTAATGGCTATAGTTTTTGGTGGAAAATCATCTACTGGAGCATTAATACCAATGATGTTATTTGCAGATCTTATGGCTGTTATTTATTACAACAAATATACCCAATGGAAGTACTTAGTAAAATTAATGCCAACAATGGTTATAGGTGTATTAATAGGAGTGTGGTTTGGTAACGATATTTCAGATGAAGTATTTAAACGCATTATGGCATTTTTAATATTAGGAATTGTTATTTTTATGTTTGTTATGGAAAAACGAAAATCTACCGCTGTTCCTAACACTCGTATTTTTTCTAATACTATGGGACTTTTATCTGGTTTTACATCTATGATAGGTAATTTAGCTGGAGCATTTTCAAATATTTATTTTTTAGCAATGCGTTTTCCAAAAAACGAGTTTATTGGTACAGCAGCTTGGCTGTTTTTTATAATTAATATTTTTAAATTACCCTTTCATATCTTTGTTTGGAAAACAATTTCTGTAGAAACTTTAACCATTAATATAGTTTTAATTCCGGCAATACTTATTGGTTTTTTCTTGGGAATTAAATTAGTAAAATTGATTAATAATGAAGCCTACCGTAAATTTATTATATTAGTTACGGCAATAGGAGCAGTGATTTTATTATTTAAATAATTATAATTTATGGAAGAGCACTTTTTTCAATGTCCATATTGTTGGGAAGAAATTTCTATGCTATTTGATACTTCAGTGCATAATCAAACATATATTGAAGATTGCGAAATTTGTTGCAATCCTATTGAAATAAACCCTGTATTTAATAATTCAGAATTAATTGCTTTAAATATTTTAAATATTGAACAATAATTGAAAATATTACATATAAATAATTGAAGTTAAACTATTTAAGTACTTAATACTTGTTTTAATTGTGATATAGATTGCATTCCAGATTGTCTCCAAGTTTGTTTACCATTTTTAAAAACCATAAACGTAGGCACACCTTGAACTTGATACTTAGCAGCCAATGTTTGATTGGTATCTACATTTATTTTTATAATTTTTACAGTATCTTTTAATTCACTTTTTAACTGTTTTAAAACTGGAGCCATTGATTTACAAGGACCACACCAATCTGCATAAAAATCAACTAATACAGGTACTTCTTGATTTACTATTTCGTTAAAAGACTTTTTCATAATTTATAGATTTTATACTACTAAAATTACAAAATTTACTTTAAATATTTAATTAAAAGGAAGTGTTTAGCTGATATTTTTATTTAAACTACGGTTTAAATAAAGCGTAATTAAAATAGCTATAAAACTACAAATACAAAAACCAATAAAAAGGGGTAGGGCGGTATTATTTACATATCTACCAATTAATGTACTAATTGGAACAGCCATAATAGTAGAAATAAAACCAGTTATTGCCGCACCAATTCCTGCAACATGTGCAATTGGTTGCATTGCTAAAGCTCTTAAATTTCCAAAAAGGAATCCGATTGAGAAAAATTGAAGCGCAAAAAACACTAATAGAATTTCAATTCTTGGATTTTCACTATTAAAAAATAGTAAAACATAGAGAAAAGAAACACCAAAAAATGTATATAAAGCAATAGTTGCCAATCGTTTCATTCCAAACTTAATCACAACAGAACCATTAGAAAGACTAGCAGCACCCATAGAAATTGCTAAGCCAGCAAAGATAAATGGAAATTCATTTGCTAAATTATATTGATGTTGAAAAATTTGTTGTGAAGTACTTAAATATACCATAAAAGATCCTGTAATAAAGCCTGAAATAAGAGTATATCCAATAGTTTCTTTGAATTTAAATATTTCTTTAGCTCCATCAATAGCGAGAGTTCTTGTAAATTTTATACGATATTCAGGGTGTAATGTTTCAGGTTGACGAAACCAAAACCATATTGAAACAACTACTACTATTACCAATTGAAAATAAAAAATAGCCTCCCAATTATACATTTCTAAAGCAAGTTTACCCAATGCAGGTGCTATAATAGGTACTAGTAAAAAAACTACCGTAATAAACGACATAATTCTAGCCATATAATCGCCATTATAAGTGTCTCTTACAATTGCAATGCTAATAGTTCTTGGAGCAGAAAGACCAACACCTTGAAGAATTCTACCAACAATCATTACTTCAATAGATTGCGCATTAATACAGATAAAACTAGCAATAACAAATATTGAAAAACCAATATAAACAACTGGTTTTCTGCCTATTGAATCTGAAATAGGACCAAATAATAAAGGGCCAATACCCAAACCTAAAAATATCATAATAATTAAAAGTTGATTTTCATTATTAGATTTAGTTCCAATAGAAGCGCCAATAATGTCTAAAGCTGGAAGTAATGCATCAATTGCAAGCGCAACAACAGACATTAATGCGGCCATTAATGCAATAAATTCAAATTGAGAAATCTTATTTTTAAGCATTCTGCAAATGTAATAGAATTGTATTACCATATAACTTTTTTTTATAGTAAAAACTGATCTAACCATAAGAATTTGTAATTTGTACACCTAAATAAAAATTATGGATATTGCATTATTAAAAGAAAATATTGGAGGAGTTGATATTTATATTTTAGATCAAATACTAAAGGAAAACTACCAACAAGGTGCCGTTATATTAGACGCAGGTTGTGGAAAGGGTAGAAATTTAAAATGGTTTTATAATGCAGGCTTTAAAATTTATGGTTCTGACAATGATAGCAGTAGTATTCAATATTGTAAAGAATTGTATTCACAACAAAAAGATAATTTTACTGTAGCTTCTGTAGATGAAATGCCTTATAAGACAGCTTATTTTAATCATATTATTTGTAATGCCGTATTACATTTTGCAGAAGATTTAAGCCATTTTTTAAAAATGTTTCAAGAATTACTTCGAATATTAAAACCTCAGGGAACTTTATTAATACGAATGGCTTCAAATTTTGGATTAGAAAACCAAGTTGAATTAATTTCTAATGGTGTTTATAATTTACCAGACGGATCAACACGATTTTTATTAACACAAACACTTTTGGATGATTTATTTAAAAATACAAACATAAAATTAATAGAAGATTTAAAAACTACCATCGTTCATCAAAAAAGAAGTATGAGCACATTAGTGATTCAAAAACAATAGATATTATTAAAGAGTATGCAATATAGTGTTTTAAAAACTCTATTTAACATAATATAAATTATAGTACATTTTATAACAATTAGAGAAATAGCGCTTTTGGGCGATATTTTACATAATCATAGATATAATCAACACGTAGTGTTTTATATCGTTTATGATTATGTACAAGCTAATTGTGGCCTCGTTAGAATAATTTAGTTGTGTAGTTATAATTCTATATTTTGTTTTCTTTGCTAAGCATTGTTTAAAAACATTTGAATCTATAATTTTATTATGCTAATATTTGAAGCATTCGTTTTCTTAACGATATTCTGTATATAAATTAAATAATTTTCAAATATACTATTCTCAGCAAAGTTCTTGTTTATTAATTTGTAGCTATGGTTTCTTAAGTTTATTTACAATTAGGTCTAAAATATGAACTATCAAAAATTATGTATTGTTATACGCCTAAATAAGTACGCTCATTCGCCGATTGTTTTGTCTAAAGTTTTTAAGGCTATTTTGCCTACGCATCATTATTTTGGTAATAATGCTCTACTTCTATTTAACATAATATTATAAAACTAAATTTTTAGTTTGTCAATCAAATTATCTTCTAAAGTTTAATAATACAATCTAAAATCAAGTAGTTTACATACTTTGTAATGTTTTTGATGCAACTCTTCAACAACATCAAACATATTCTCATCTTCGTTAAATAAATTAAAAAATGCCATATCAAGATTTGAACTAGTTATTCCATTGTATTTGTTACCGTAGCCAGAAACAGCTTTAGCGCCAGTTATATCCAAAAAATATTGCGCTTCTTCTTCGTCTAAATCTAGAATTTTTGCATTTGAAAAATGTAAAATCTTCCCTTCTAAACTTCCTTCAAAAATTTCTGCAATTTCTTGCAAACTATAGTAGTAGTTATTTAAACAAATACTATTTGCTTCACCTGCTATAACCAAATAGATTATTTCATAGTTTTTAAAATTATGATCATCCAAGACCAATGCATTTAAGCTAGTTTCTAAACCTTCAATGGTATCGCATGTATTGTAAATACTGGCTACTCCATATTGTCTGCTCAAATGTTCTAAGCTTTTTTGTGCTTCGGTAACCTTGTCAGTTTCTATATCATGAATAGCTTCTAAACAGTAAATAAAATAATCTGTATCTATAAATTGTTCTTGGGGTAATTGTTGAGTTTTCTTTAACAAATTTCAGGTTTTATATAAAATAAATAAAACACAAAAATAATATAACTCTTTTATTCTTTTCAGTAATTTTATAAAAAATACATGGAAACTATATGCTTAGGCTTTTTAATATTACTTTTCCATTGATGAAAAGTAACCAAAAATCTAAGCTTACGAATACTTATCTAAATTTTTCGTTCGGCATCTAAATTTCAATGACTCGTTATTGTAATTTGAATAGCGATATTAATTCGTTGAACTCAAACAGCTTGAAATTTTACGATGCTTTCACTTCAAATTTTACGATAACTATTCGATAGGCCGAAGACTACGTAATTAGCATTTAGTTTTAAATTATAAAATTAAGATGCTTAAACGTGTTTAGGAGAACAATGTAAAAAGCTTATTGTTTAAACTAAACAAAATAATAAAACTGTAAATATCATTTGGAAGTTTCAACCAGTAAGAATAGTGCAGACAAAGCTCAGAGATTCAGCGACTGGTAAGGAGCGCTGAGTTTGGCAAACGGTGCTTGCAATTCCTATCTGGTTGTGCCCTTTTCTTTGGTTCGTTTCTTTTGGCATAAAAGAAATGAATGAAATATAAAAGTCACCACTTCACCCCCACCTTTTATATCAACAGATTCCCAGTCAAGCAGAAACTAAACTGCTGAGTATTGAGAAATTTAAATCCCTTTAATGCGTTGCCATAAATTAGATAGCATAAATTGTGCATCTCTTTCATTTTTAGGTAGTTCAGTAGCTGTAATTATACCATTGGTTTCTTTAAGCAGATATGAAAACACAAAAACAGGTTCTTTATTTTTTTGTGGAAGTAATCCAAATCGTAAATCGTTAAAATACCAGTTATGGTCTTTTTGTTCTAAAATAAACCAACCTTTACTAATGGCAATTAATCGTTTCACATTGGGGTATTGCATCAACGGTGTTGAATCTTTACGATTTTTAGGATAAACTGTAAATATTATTGGTGCAGTATCAAAAAAGGAATAATCACTTATCAAATAACTATCTTCGGTTGCTATATTGGCATTCCAAAGTATAATGTTCATTGGTGACGGACGTGTACTGATTTCAGAATATTCAATTCCTTGTTTTTGTAAAGCGGCTTCAAATTTATGTGTCACAACAAATTTAACAGCCACTGCAATTAATAAATAACAGGAAGATAGTATTAATCCTAAATTGTTGAAAAGGTGTCTTTTTTTTGAAGTCCGTTTATAACACATTGCAATTATGGTAAACACCAAAAAAGGCAATGTATACAGCGGATCGATTACAAAAATGGAATTAAAAGCTAAATGAATATCCAGCGGCCAAAACAGTTGTGTACCCCAAGTAGTAAAAGCATCTAAAAGCGAATGTGTAAATAAGCCCCAAAAAAAGAGTTTTGCCCAGGGTTTCCAATCTAGATTTAATTTCCGTTCCAGCTTATTTACCAGCCAACCTAAAAGTGGACTCATAACAATGCAAAACAGAATAGAATGACTAATTCCACGATGCCATTCTATGGCGGTTATGGTGTCTGTAAACTTTCCAACTACCACATCTAAATCTGGTATGGTACCAGCAATAGCACCGTAAAACAGGGCTTTATTTCCTATTTTTTTACCTAAAACAGCATTTCCTACTGCAGCACCAAGAACAATTTGAGTTAATGAATCCAAAAAATGTTTTTTAAGAAGTTGCTACAAATATAATTTAAAATAAATACTCCGTAATTTCAAGTTGTTTTTTGAAGTGTAAATGAGATTATTCAGTACTATTCACTGTAATATTCTAACACCTTAACTATTGTTTCTTCACAAACTTCACAATACTCTTTGGTACTGTTAGATTTCATTTTACATTCTTGAAAAGCCCTATAAACACCCTTTGATGTATAGCCACCTCCTTCATAAACACCTATTTTAGTTAGATTTTTAGGTGAAGCTTTTGTTGGAAATTCTAATTTTTTTGGAAGTTTATTTTTCCATTTTTTATCAAAATTAACAAGTGTTGTTATGTTTTCTTCTCTAGGTTCTAAAGTTGTATCATAAAAAGAACTCATATCATCATCATAGTAATATTCGTCTGCAAGCCAAGCCAATCCATGGCCAAATTCGTGGCTAAAAACTTCTTCTGTAAATTCATTATCAGATGTACATAAATTATAGAAATTATAAATAGCACCGCCACCATATTTATCGGTATTTACTAAAATATAAATTTGGTCGTAATAACTAACTCCTGCTATATCTTTTATGGATTTTATGTCTTTTGTAGTTAAGTAACGTTCACTATCAAAAGTATAGAAATTGGTGTTTAAAGCAGTTTTTTTCCAAATTCCTTCTCCTGGAATATCAGTACCGCTTTCTTTAGATGGAGCAAGTACAGCTCTAATATTTATACTATTTTTGAATTCATTAAAAGGTTTAACTTTAAATAAAGAGGACTTTAACCGTGTAACATCTGCAATAAATTTATCCATTTCATTCTCCGTATATCCCTCAGGTAAAAATAAAATATCAAGTGCTTTGTTTGGAGAATTATTCACTTGAATTTCTTCTACCTTATATGTAAATGCATTTTCATTTTTTATAAAATAATTAGCAGGATCTATTTCTTCTGAATAAATATTAGTCCATTTTTGGCTTTTATCTATGCTATTTATTTCTAAAATTATCTTATTCTTAGGAAATGGAACATTTACACTTTCATAGTAAGATTTCCTTATTTTCTTTGCCTCTGGAGTTGTTTGCCATTCCATAAATAAAGTAGAGTAACCATTTGAATATATGATTGTTTTAGTTTTAGCATCTTTAACAACAACTTTATACTTACCGTAATCAAATGGAGAAATTAAATGCTTTTTACTACCAGACCAATATTTTTCTTTACTATATTCTTCAGGATAAATAACTTCCGTAGTATCTGTACCAGCATGGTGATAATCAAATCTTAATGTAGCTTCTTCAAAATATTCTTCAAATATTATTTTTTGAGCCATTATTTGATTAAATGATAGTATACAAGTGATTAATATAAGTGTTCTAATATTTATAAATTTCTTGATTTTGAACTGTTTCATTTATTTTGAATTTCTTAATTGAAAATGTTTTACATATGTTATGATGTGTACTAATTGATAGTTCTATTTTGTATGTATTCTATTCACTTTAAATGTAATAATAATCTTTTCTAGTTCAGATTCTATCAAAATTAGAAACCAACTCCAAATTTAGAATATTATTAGTAAACTTAAATGTATACCGTTCAAAATTGTTTTCATAATATAACCTTTTATTTATTAAATCTATTAGTTTTTAATTTTAGAAATTTTTAAGAAAAAACACAATCTTTTCTATTATTTTTGCACAGTATTTAAATATACTTGATTTTTAATTTTATATGAAACCATTATATATATTCTTAATTTTATTTTGTTCTTGTTTTACAAATTATGCACAGAATAATGATAACTTTAATACTGAAATAGATTCAATTATTCTATCAGAAATTTCTAAACTAAAAAAAGACGTTAAAATAGATTCGGTGAGTACTAGTATAGTACAAGACTCTCTAATTGCTTCAAAAAAAGATACTATACCAAATGTTTGGTTAACAGAAAATTGGGACACTTCAGTTATTAATCCCTACAAAAGAGAAGCTATAATTGAACCTTTCAATATAAAATTTTCTGATACTGTTTATAGTTCTCCTATAGAACGAAAAAAAGTAATTACATCACATTATGGTTGGCGAAATGGAAGATCTCATTATGGCATTGATATAGATTTAGTTACTGGAGACAATGTGTTCGCTATACTTGACGGTAAAGTACGTTATGTAGGTTATAATAGAGGTCACGGAAAAGTTATTGTAATACGCCATTTTAACGGGTTAGAAACAGTGTATGCACACTTATCTAAACGATTGGTAAAAGTTAATGATATTGTTTTAAAAGGTGAAATTATAGGTAAAGGTGGTAATTCAGGAAATTCTAGAGGAAGTCATTTACACTTAGAAGTTAATTATAAAGGAAATCATATAAATCCTGAATATTTATTTGATTTTGGTGAAGAAAATATAGTAAGAGCTGAAAATATTTGGGTTACTAAAAATTGGGTAACAGCATACAATCATAGTTCTAAACGAACAAGTAATATTACCGTTTGCAGTACTTATGATGAAGCTTTACAAAGTGAAATAAAACAGAAAGAATTGTATATAGTTAAACGAGGTGATACACTGTCTAGAATTTCTAACAGACACCACGTTTCTATAACTTCAATTTGTAAAACCAATGCTATTAAAAAAACAAGCACGCTTAGAATTGGTCAGAAATTAATTTTAGTTAAATAATACGAGTAATTATTAAGAATATTTCTCTTATTATTTTAGTAAGTGCATTTTAACAATAACGTTAAATTGCCAAAATGCACTACTTTAATTAAATATTGATAAATTCAGCAATAGCTTCTTTTTTAATTTCTGGATTTGCACCTTCGTTACTGGCTACTATAGCTCCAACAGCAGAAGCAAAATTTAATGCTTCTTGAGGTGAATTTCCTCTCAATAATTTATCTGTTAATGAAGCTAAAAAAGAATCCCCTGCTCCTACTGTATCTACAACAACTATTTTATAACCAGGATTGTAATAAAAGGTGTTATTGCAATACAATATTGCTCCATGACGACCTTTTGTAACACAAATAGACTTTGTATTTGTTTGAGTTGCAATAAATTTAATTGTATCTTCTAAAGATTCAGTTTTAAAATGTAAAGCTTCGGCTATTTCAAAAATTTCATCATCGTTAAACTTAATAAAATCGGCTTCATTCATTAAGTAATTCAATACTTCTAAGGTGTAATGAGGTGCTCTTAAATTAATGTCGAAAATTTTATATTTCGCAATTTTTAAAAGTTCATACAAGGTGTTTTTTGAAGCATCGTTTCGTGCTATTAAACTTCCAAAAATAAATGCATCTGATTTTTTAGTAATTTCCTTAGTTTTTTCTGTCAATTGAATATTGTCCCAAGCTCTAGGAAAATTTATTGTATAAGTTGCTGAACCTTTTTTGTTTAATTCAACGGCTACTTCCCCAGTTTTTAATTTCGAATCAATTTGAATATTATCTATCTGAACACCTCTCTTTTTAATAAATTCTTTTATTTCCATTCCGTCGGAATCATCTCCTATTCTAGTAATTATAGAAACATTATTTTCTAAAGATTGCAATCTTAAAGCTACATTTAAAGGTGCACCACCAATTTTTTTATGATTTGGAAATACATCCCATAAAACCTCACCAAAACAAACTAAATTTTTCATAAAACAAATTATTTATCAACTTTATTATTAATAGCGATAACACATTTTTCTACACCATATTTAACAATATTAGTATAAGCTTTTGTGTATGCATTTACAAATATTTTTGAATCTTTTAATTTTCCAAAAATAGATGCTATTTCTAAAAATGCTTCCGGGTTTTCTTTTGCCAATATTGCTTTTTCATTTAATATAGCTTTCATAGCATCTTTAATAAGTAACGGTTTACCATTTTCATTTTTTCCTAAGCTATAAATTGCCCAAGCAGCCACTACAAATGATGCAAATTCAACCGATCCATTTTTTTCTAATTGTTTATGTACCGTTGGTAAAATAAATATTGGGAATTTTGCTGAACTTTCTGAACAAATTCTATCTATTTGATCTTTTATATAAATATTTCCAAAGCGTTGTAATAAAGATTGTTTGTATTCATCTAAATTAACACCTTCTAAACCGGCTAAAGTTGGAGTAACTTCAATATTCATATAATTAGTTAAAAACTTTTTTATTTCATTATTATGAACCGATTCATCTATAGTTGCGTACCCCATTAAATCACCTAAAATACCTAACACAGAATGTCCAGCATTTAACAAACTTAATTTCATTTTTTCAAAAGGTACAACGTCTTCTACAAATTGAGCGCCAACCTTTTCCCAAGCAGGTCTTCCTGCTATAAAATCATCTTCTATAACCCATTGTTTAAACGGTTCGCAAACTACTGGCCAAGCATCTTCAATTCCTGATGTTTCTACTAAATTTGAAATATCTGTTGGAGATGTTGCTGGTGTAATTCTATCTACCATACTATTTGGAAACGATACATTATTTTCTATCCAAGAAACCAATTCAGGTGCTGCTTTTTTAACATAACTTAAAAGCATATTTTTAGCCATATGTCCGTTACCTTGTATATTATCACAAGATTGAATAGTTATTCCTTTTAAACCTCTTTCTTGTCTTAATTTTAATGCTTCGGTTAAATATCCAAAAATGGTTTTTGGTGCTTGTGGATGCTCTAAATCATGTTGAATTAAAGGATTGTCAAAATCAAAGGCTTTTGTTGCTTCATTGTAATTATAACCACCTTCAGTAATAGTTAATGTTATAATTTTAACATCTGGACTCGCCATTTTTTCAATTACTTTTGAAGGATTTTCTGGTGCAAATAAATAGTCAACTATAGAACCAATTACTCTTTTTGTAAAAGAACCATCCAATTCTTTTACAATTAAAGTGTATAAACCATCTTGTTCTTTAAGTGTATTGTAAATTTTTGTATCAAAATCTAACAAGGCTACACCACAAATTCCCCAATCTTTAACAGATTCATCGTGTAATAATTGGTCTGTGTAAAAAGCTTCATGAGCTCTATGAAAACCACCAATACCAACATGTACTATTCCTGTTTTTATGTCACTTCTATTGTATTTAGGACAAGCAATACGATTGGCAATTTTTGCCAAATTATTTTGATTAAGATTAATTATATTTTTCATGATATTATGAGTTTTGAGTTTTTCCACGTTTAAGCGCCCAATATGCAGTAATAAAGTAAGTTAAGGTACAAATAAATGCGTATTGATAAAAGATTTCACGGTTTTTTATATAAATAGCTTCATCTGAACTACCAAATAAAACATTGCAAGCCAAGACTACAGTAATAAGTAAAACAAGTAATGATATACTTCTTAATATTTTTGTAAAAAGTGAAGTGTCTTTTACATGCACAACTTCTTCTTTTGCTTGTTCTTCTTGAAACTTAACAATATCTATATTTCGTAATTTTTCTTTTTCTTCAGCTTCAGGATATTTTCTTTTTGCTCCATATCGTCCAGCTAAAAAAGTATAAACAAGTATGGTAAATATCCAAGTTGGAATAAATAGATAAAAGAATGACATTACATTTAAAGCGTTTAAACCAAAACCAAATATTAGTCCTAAAGCCCAAGACGCAATTGCAGGTGTGCTAAATGTTAATTCAAGGTACTGTGCCCAATATCTGGTATATCCAATTCTAGGGAAAATTTGATGTTCGGCAAATACAATGGCACCTACTGGTACTACTAATAACCCAGCATAAGTTAATAACGGAAGCATTTGAGAAAATACAAAAGGAAAACAAGCAACAATCATAGTTACTAAACCAACTACTATAGTTGTTTTTTTACGTGAATGATTTTTAAATATAGCTTGTGCCGCTAAACCTGCTCTGTAAAGATTTGCAACTGCAGTGGTCCAACCAGCTACAATTACAATAACAAAACCAGACCAACCTAATGCATAATAAGCAACATCACCTGGATCTAGCTCAACAATAGATTTTCCAATAATTACAGCAGCTCCAGCTCCCATAATTCCTGCTGAAATCCAAGCAACATAATGCCCAAACATCATTCCTGTACTTGTAGCTAATCCGTACGATTTCTTTTTAGCAAAGCGTAATAAAGCCATATCTATAAGTCCAAAATGTGTAATCGTATTTGCAGCCCAAGCAAAACCAATAACTTCTGTTAAACCGATACCTGGTTCTCCATTACTATTAACACCAGTCCATATAGATTTGTCTCCTAATGTTATAAAATCGTTCCATCCGCTTGGTATTGTTTTTTCTAATACTTCTAGAGATAATGCTGGTAAAAGAACAAATGCACCACAAGTAAACATTACAAAAAGCCAAGGAGCACAAATTCCAGAAAACTCTGATACTGATTTAAAACCATATATTGCTATTGATACCACAACAGAGCCTACAACTAAAACTATTGCTATAAACCATAAATTTGTTGGATACCAATTGAGTTGTGCAGGAATATTAAATGCAAAACGCACTGCTGTTGCAGATACGGTGATCATAGCTGCGGAAATAACCGTAAAAATTATAACATTTGCCCAATTGTAAAGCTTAGTCATAGAATCTCCTGCTATTTTATTAAGGTAAGTGTATAAACTTAATCGTGTTTCAACTGCAATTGGAGAAGTAATAAGTGTCCAACTTAAAACAGCTAAAATATTACCTATTAATAATCCTAAAATAATATCTTTAGTTGTTGCTCCTAAAGCAACAAAAGTTGCTCCAATAACAAATTCTGTAGCAGCAACATGCTCAGCGGCATACAGACCTGCAAAATGAGTCCAATTATGTAATTTATGTTTTGCAACCGGTAATTGCTCTGCTTCTAAATTGTTAAACTGCTGGTAATTATTGGATGTTTCCATACTAATAGTTTTTATAATTCTTATTTATATTTGGTTTTATTTATAGTGTTTAGAATAGGGTTAAATCAAGTTGAAGAATTGTTTTTTTCTTTTCAGGATTCCACATAGCCATAACTTCTACTGGTATTTTATAGCTACCCAAATTAATGTTTTGACCAAAAGTTGCTCCTACATTAATAAGATTTCCTTTACTTTCGGTATAAAAGGTTTTATCTGTTATAAAAGACCAAGCACCTCCAGCAAAAAGCGTTAATTTATAATCTTCTTTTTCCCAAATTTTACTTTTTATTTCTAAATAATGTGTCCAAGAATCTTTATAAGAACCATCTGCTTTAATTTCATAATCTCCTGATCCTCCACCTAATATTGTAGCTAAATATAATGAAGTATTTTTAGAAACATTCACACCAAAATTTATATCTACAAAATTGTAACCTTGTGTTTTATCATAACTCCAAAAATTTAATTCATCTCCACGTTCTTCAACACCTGTATAATTATTATGTGAAACTGCTTCAATAAAAAAGGCATCTGAAAAACGATAAGCAGTATAAATCGAAACTTCTTTATAATTAGCGCTTACATGTTGTTGTGTATAACTATTAAATACATCTGTACTGCTAAATCCAGCTCCACCCCATAGACCAAATGTAAATTTTGAATTACGAGAATTGTATTCTAAACTGGTTGCAAAAATAGCTCCAGGGTGAACTACAGATCCATGCCAAGTGTGCATGTTTTTTATGTGTGCACTGGCAGTAATAGGCTTATATGTATTTATACTCTTTTCTTGAGCATTTAAATAACTAATATTTTGCATTATTATAAATACAAGTAGAAAATTTTTAAAACTAGTTATCGTAAATTTATTAGAATGCTGCGTTATTGGATTTTTAAATGTTGATAGCATAAATTTTAATTTTTAATTTAATTAATCTAGCTGTAATCTTTTTTATTACAAGTTAACGTCATTATGACGTTTATACTTCAAAAGTAGAAAAAAATATTTTAATAAACCTAATTTTTAGAAAAAAAATGTTCTATATTAGCGTTATAGTGAACTATTTTGATATACTAAAACGTTTTATTAACTTTGCGGCAGGTTTAGTGAAATATAGCGTTATAATGACGTTTAACACCTTTTAATCGATTTGTTTTTTTATGAAAAAAACTATTTTTAATATTGCAAAAAATAATAACAGCATAAATTATTATTTAAAATTTATATAAATATGACATCTAAAATAATTCCTAATGTATCTGTAGATTGTGTAATTTTTGGTTATGATGCTAAAACTAAATCGTTAAATGTATTATTAATTCAACGGCAATTAAAAGATTCAGCAACGAATAAATTATTAGTAGACGATTTTGTACTTACAGGTTATCATGTTTATGAAAATGAAAAGCTTGATGAAACAGCAACAAGGATTTTAAAAGAATTAACAGGATTAGATAATCTTTATAAAAAACAGTTTAAATCTTTTGGAAACCCAAATAGGTTATTAAATGAAAAGGATATTATTTGGGCTAAAAGTGAAAATTTTAATTTAAGAACAATAACAGTAGCATATTATTTTTTACTTCAAACTAATGAAGTGAATTTGAAAGATAATAAGTACAACGCCCAATGGTTTCCAATAAAAAATCTTCCAAAATTAGGTTTTGATCACTTAGAAATTATCAATCAAGCGTATGAAGATTTAAAATCGAAAGCAACATATAAACCTATAGTTTTTGAATTATTACCTGATAAATTTACAATTAATGAATTACAAGATTTATATCAATGTATACTTGAAATAGAAATTGATAACCGTAATTTTAGAAGAAAGTTAATTAATAAAAAATATATTATTCCTTTAGACGAAAAACAAGTTGGGGTTACTAATAAACCTGCTAGATTGTATATGTTTAGTAAAGATATTTATGAAAAAATGTTTAAGAAAAACAATTTAATTAATATTTAATTTATGGAAAAAAACACATTTATATTTGATATGGATGGCGTTATAATCGATTCTGAACCACTCTGGAGACAGGCTCAAATAGAAACACTTCTAAAATACAATATTACTATTTCTATAAGCGATTGTATTAAATATACAATGGGAAAAAGAATTGAAGAAGTTGCTTTAATTTGGTGTCGATTACATAAATTAACTATAAATCCAAAAATACTTGAAACCTCGATTATTAATTTAGTTATAAATTTAATACAAACTAAAGGTGAAGCTAAAAAAGGCTTGTATACACTTTTAGATTTTCTAGCAGCAAACAATTATAATATTGCATTAGCAACTTCCTCTAGCCTACCCGTAATTAATGCTGTTTTTAACCGACTTTCAATTGCTAAATACTTTAAAGTTGTTTGTAGTGCAGATAATGAAGTATATGGAAAACCACATCCTGCAATTTACATTAATACCGCTAAAAAGCTAGGCGTAAATATTGCTAATTGCTTTGTTTTAGAAGATAGTATAACTGGTTTAATTGCTGCTAAAGCAGCATCAATGCATACTTTTGTAATTCCTGAAAATAATTTAGATCCAAGGTTTTCTTTAGCAGATCATCTATTTTCATCTATGCTAGAAGTCCAAAATTATTTAGAGAATTACTAATAATAGTTTAATACTTTTTTTATTGCAATGGTTTATTTACTAATTTGTAAATAAACCATTGTAAATAAGTTAACTATGTCTGATTAAAAGCTTACTATTAGTAGTTATTCAATATGTTATTTTAAATAATTTCTAATTCCATAACTCGCTAAAACACCTTCTCCTGTAGCTGCGGCAACTTGCGCAATGGCACCTTCTCTACAATCTCCAGCGGCAAATATTCCATCAACCGATGTTTGTGCTAATGCTGTCGTTTTAATAAAACCTCTTTCATCAAGATTTATAACAGCTTTAAAAGATTTTGTATTAGGAATTAATCCTATAAAGATGAATACACCATCTGCTTCTATAACAGCTTCTTCATTACTAATATTATCCTTTATTTTTAAACCATTAAATAATCCTTTTTCATTTGAAAGAAATTCCAATGAAGTTTTATTCATATATGTAGAAATATTTTTGATAGATTTCAATTTTTCAACATAGGTTTCTGATGCTGTAAATTCATCTGAACGATGCACAATTTTTACACTTTTACAAAAACCAGCTAAAAAGATACCTTCTTCCAGCGCTGAATTTCCACCTCCTACAACAATAATATCTTTATCTCTGTAAAAAGCACCATCGCAAGTAGCGCAAAAATGAATTCCAGAACCTATCAACGCTTCTTCATTTGGTATATTTAACTTTCTATAGGTTGAACCTGTTGCTAAAACCACTGTTTTTCCTAAATATGTTGTGCTCTTTGTTTGTATAGAAAATAAATTATTTTGTTTTTCTATGGAAACAACTTCTTCGCCAGTTTTAATTACCGCTCCATAAGTTGTTGCTTGTTCTTCCATCTTCTCCATTAATTTTGGACCAGAAATGGACTGAAACCCCGGGTAGTTTTCTATTTTTTCAGTTAAAAAGGCGTTCCCTCCTATGGTTGATTTTTCAAGTATTAAACTATCAAAACGATCTCTTTGTGCATAAATAGATGTTGTTAATCCTGCGGCTCCTCCACCAATAATAATAGTGTCGAAAATTTTATGCTCTTTTTCTATATTTATTGAAAGTAGCTCCGTTAACTTAACATTATCTGGGTTTGTATAAGGTTTATCGTCAATTAATATTGTTGGAATAATTCTTTTTCCATTATTAATTGCTTCAACTTTGGCGGTTGCCCAATCGTATGTGTCAACATCAATAAAATCAAAATTAATACCATTATCTCGTAAAAAACTTTTTGCTCTTCTACAATCTGGACACCAATCTGCACCAAATAATTGTACGTTTCCAACTTCATTAAAACCTAAAACAGCAGCTAATTCGGTATTATCAGGATTTGTGTACGATTTATCTTTAATAATAACGGTTGGTATAATACGTTTTCCATTATTAATAGCTTCAACTTTTGCTGTTGCTTCTTTATCTAAATCTACGTCTACAAAGGTAAAATCTACATTGTTTTCTTTTAAATATGCTTTAGCTCTTCTGCAATCTGGACACCAATCGGCTCCATACAATAAAATATCATTCATAAGTTTGGTTGTTTAAAAATAGATTTTAAATCACGGTGATTTTAATCTCTATTTTATTCAATTTTATTTTTAGACGTTAAAACTTATAAGTACTTACGTACAAGTGATTTGTTCTGTATACACATTTATAAATTACGGTACTTGAACTAAAGTGCTTATTACTTTAGAATGAAAATTATTATATTTGATACTTATACACTAATTATGAGTTTTTATCAGCAAATTGCCCCTTATTATCATCATATTTTTAAAGTTAATATCAATCAAATTGATTTTGTTAAGTCCAAAATACCTGAAAATGATGCTACTATTATAGATGTAGGATGCGGAATTGGAACACTCTCTTTTGAACTGATTGCGTATTACAAACATGTTCTTGGAATTGATATGGATGCTGAAATGATACAAACGGCCTTAAAAGCAAAGGAAACTGTATTAAAACCGGTTGAATTTCAACAATTGAGTATGCTTCAATTAAATACGTTGAACACTAAAAATTCTATAGATGGTGTTGTTTGTTTTGGAAATACTTTGGTTCATTTGAATTCATTAAATGAAGTCGCTGATTTTTTACAACAAGCAAAAGCAGTACTTAAATCAAATGGAAAATTGTTGCTGCAAATAGTTAATTATGATAGAATTATTTCAAAAAACATTAAGCATTTACCACTCATAGAAAATGATGAGATTATTTTTGAACGAAATTATTCCTATCAAGAATTAGAAAATAAAATTGATTTTAATACCCAACTAACTGTTAAAGCAACCCAACAAATAATAGAAAACAGTATTCAATTATTACCCTTATTAAAAAAGGACCTTACTCTTTTATTAAATAAAGCTGGTTTTGATAATTGCAACTATTATGGAAATTTTAAGCAGGAACCATATACTATTAACAGCCCTGCTTTAATTATAGAAGCTTGGTAAACCTTTGCAGTTTAAAAGCCTTAAATAGCATCTTAATTTATTGGAATGGATAATAATGGAATATTTAATCCAGAAGCCATAACTCTAGTTTTGCTTTTGTGTATAATAGATTCCCAAAAACCATAATGTTTTGGCATCATTACAAATAAATCGGAATTAGATTTTTTAATCTCGTTTTCTAAAGCTTCAATTACGGTATTTGATTGTACATTTTTATACAAAAGAGTTACATCTTCTAAACCTTTATCAATAGTATCATTTTTTATATCTTTTAATTCGTTAAGTTTTTGTTCAACATAAAAAACGGTAACTTCAGATTTTAGCTTAACTGCTAATTGACGTAATTTAGCTAAGGTTTTTAAAGGAATATCTTCTAATAAATCACAGGCAAAAAGTATGTTTTTTATTCCATTAAATTTAGCATTAATTGGTACTGCTAATACCGGAAATCGTTTCATACTAATTAAAGTAGTTGTAGGGTTTCCTAGTAAATTTTGTTCCATAGATTTTGTTGACATTCCAATAACTAAATAGCGACAATTATTAGATGTCATTAAAGAATCAACTTCTTCATCTAAACTAGAATAACTACATTTATACGTTACATCAATATCAAATTTTTTATTTAAATCTAAAGCTAAATTTTTTAATTTATTAGTGTTTTCTTTCATTAAATCATCAAATAACCTATCGGTTACTCTTGAGTTTGAAGCATGTAACGGTAGTTTAAAAGCATTAAATACAATTAAATTTGTATTGAATTGCTTGGCTAAAGAAGCCGCATATAAAACTGCATTATTAGATGTTTTCGAAAAATTTGTTGCTGCTAAAATACTCATTTTTTAAGGTTGATTTGAATTTACTCAAATTTAAGAAAATTTCACTAAAATCACTATTTAAACAATGCTAATTATACTTTAAAATAAAGGGTTTGAGGCATGTTTTTAATAGATGCTTAATTTATTTTTTACAAAATTTTATAAGCTATTTACTCACAATAATTTAGGCTTCAATTTGCAAATTGTAGAGCGAAATAGTTTTTATTGTATTTATAAATTTAGAACCTATTTATTAAACAAATTGTATTAGTTCCAGTTTAAGTTGTTTCTTTCTTTCCAATATGCTTGATTGGATTGGTCTATTGATTTTAATAGCGCTAATTCTTCATTTTCAAACTTAAAATTATAAGCTTTTAAGTTTTGTAAGAGTTGTTCTTTACTAGATGCGCCACTAAGTAAGTACGTTGGTGCTAAATTGTCTATTACAAATCTTAGAGCAATTGCATCTACTCCTACTTGATATTTTGTAGCTAATGCTTCTAAAACACGATAAAACTTCTGATAATGATTGAATTTTTCATTTTTAAAGATACGTCCGTTTGCCAAAGCTTCTTTAATAATAACGGTTTTATTAAGTTGCAATAAATGCTTTAAAACGGAATGTGTAGATTGTTCTAAAATATTGTAGGTAACCTGAAAACTATCAAACAAATCTATATTATCAATCTTTATGTTTAATGCTTCTTTAATAATTTCACTTTGATTTGTTCCGCTTGTAGTAATACCAATTTGAAGTCCCGTTTGTTTTTTTATTTCAAAAAGTTGATTTAAAACTGCGGTATTTTCTAAAATTTTACTTTCAAAAGTCGCTGAATGTACTTGGTATATTTTTAAATTTGGTAATAGTTTTTTTGAAATTTGCCATTGTTCTAAAAGTTTATTTAAAGAATGCTCTTTAACCTCATGAGTACCACTAAAACCTAACTCCCAATTTGCTACATATGTATATCCCCATTTTGTGCTTAAGGTAATATCTTTATACTTATGTTCTGAATTCCAATCTGTTAAAAACTGTTCGCCTTTACCATAAGAAGGTGCAGTGTCGAAATATCGAATACCTTGTTTATATGCAAAATTTAGCATGTTAAAAGCATTTTCTGTAAAAACTTCTTCTGTTTTATCTGGAGTTTTTCCATTTCTTATATTAATATATTCAGGTCTTCCTAAGGCTGCTAATCCCAAACCAATTTTTGTAATAGACATTGTTTTAATAGTTTTTAAGATGAATATAATATAAAGATCTAATTAATTCATTTAAAATGGAACTAAATACCAATTAATAATAAATTATCGTTTTGTTTTTCTAAAATAGAAATGAAACTTCTCCTTAATATTCCATTTACAGGTAGTATATTTGCCTTAATTTATTATAAACCGAACAAAATGCCTTTTAAAAAATTACATCCTGAAATTCAAGAGAAGTTAACAGATTTAAAAATAGAAACACCTACTTCATTTCAGCGTAAAAGTATTCCAGTAATAAAAAGCGGTTCCAATGTTTATTGCACTGCAGCAAAAGGTAGTGGAAAAACTACAACACTTATATTAACAACTCTACAAAAATTAAAATATAAAGCTGTTGGAACACTTCCAAGAGCAATAGTTGTTGTTGAAACTAAGGAAAAAGCGTTAGAATTATACGAAGCTTTTTTAGCTTATACAAGACATAGTTCGTTGAGAGTATATGTTGGTCACGAACATATTTATTTAGATTTACAAAAATCTGAAATATTTGAAGGTGTAGATATTCTTATTTCCACACCAGATACAATGAATAAATTATTCCTATCAAACGGTGTAGGAACCTCTCAATTATTGATTTTTAATATTGACGACGCTGAGTTTTTAGCTAAAAATTCTGCATACAATGCATTAATGTCTATTACGCAAAGCATTCATAAATGCCAATATGTATTATATTCAGAAAAGAAATCTGCAGTACTTAAACGTTTTGAATCTTATTTTATGGAATATGCAAAAACAATAGCTGTTTAGAGGTTTTATAGATACTAGTTTTAAAACTATAAACTATAAGCATTAATTCGTTTAAAAATTAATGCTTATAAAATTTACAATAACCTGTTAAAATGGTTTTTTCCTATAATTTATTTTAGTCTCATTAAAAGAGTTGTCTAAACCGTTATTAATGGCTTCTTTTAATTGGTAAAAACTTTGTTTAATTTTTGTTAATGGAGACGCAATATTCATTCTCATAAACTGAGTATGATTCGATTCAAACCAATCTCCTGGTGCTAAACCTAATTTTGCTTGTTGCATAATTAAATGTTTTAAAGCAATGTCAGATAGATTTAGTTTACTAAAGTTTAACCAAATCTGATAAGTTCCTTCTGGTTTATACATAGTTACATCTGGTAATTCTTTTTCAACAAAATCAAGTATCCAATTTACGGTATTTTCAAGGTACTCTAATAAATTTTCTAACCACTCCTCTCCTTTTGTATATGCTGCAATGGTTGCATTTGCAGAAAGTATACTACCGTGGTCTAAATATAAAGATGCTACAGATTTTTCAACTTGTTTATGAAGCTTCGGATTTTGTATGTATAAATAGCCGTTAGAGATGCTTTGCATACCAAATGTTTTTGCTGGAGATCCAATAACAGCAATATGATTTTCACTATTGTTTAAGGATACAATACTATTAAAGTTGCCTTTTGAATATACAATTTCTGAATGAATTTCGTCACTAATAATAGTTACATCGTATTCATTGGCTATATCTACCAAGGTTTGCAGTTCTTCTCTATCCCATACTCTACCCACTGGATTATGAGGGTTACACAGTAAAATTACTTTAATATTTAAGGTTTCAATTTGATTTTTTATAGCATCAAAATCCATTTGATAATGATCTTCAACCACTTTTAAATTGTTGTTAAGTACTTTTCTTTCAGCGGTTTCTATAATCTTAAAAAATTGATGATATACAGGTGTTTGTACCATAATATGATCCCCTTTTTCTGAAAGTTCTCTAATTAAAACGCCTATTCCTGTAAGTACACCAAGAACTTGAATAAAAGATTCTGGATTTAATTTTAATTGATGACGTTTAAAATTCCAATCTGAAATGGCTTTAAAAACATCTTTTGTTTTAAATTCATAGGAATAAATATTTCTAGAGACCAATTCTTGTAAAGCTTCCTGTATGGGTTTAGCTACTTCAAAATCCATATCTGCAATCCATAATGGAATTACATCTGTAGTTCCAAACATTGGTTTTAAAAAGTCTGGATTATTCTTAATAAAGTTGTTTTTAACAGTATGTGTTTTATCAAATTGATTCATGTTACTTTAATTTAATTTCTCTAAAAATAAAGAAATTAAATTTCAAATATTTGATTTTTAAGATAATTATTTTTCTAATTTCAGTGCTTTAACATCTGTAATTAATTGCGCCATTAAAGCTCTGTTTAAACCGTTATAAATTCCTCTAATATGTTTGTTTTTATCTATTAATAAAAAGTTTTCTGAATGTAAAAAATCATCTATATTTTTAGGTTCTCCTAAATCATTTTCAACAAAATATTGATTCCTGCCAAGGTTGTAAATAGCTGTTTATTAACTATCAACACCATAAGAGTATCTGCACTTTTTTTAATTAGTTGAGCGTTCTAAATTTATTTCATCCATAATTTCTGCAAATAATTTATACGAATGTATTTTATCTGTAATACCATAAATATTTGTTACAGCAATTAACTCATCTACCTTTGTTTGTGCTATAAACTCTTTTACTTGAGTTTTAACCGTGGCTTTACTTCCAACAAAAGTATATTTAAGCATTTGATGTATTTGTGGATGTTGTAATATTTCTTCAAACTCTGGAGTCATTGCCGTTGGAGGTTGTACAAAATCACGTTTACCAGTAAATATACCAACAATCATACGTATAAAAGAAGTATATAAACGTTCCGCTTCTTCATCAGTATCGGCAACAATACTATTTACACCTGCCATTATATATGGTTTTTTTAATACAGATGAGGGTTGAAATTCTTTGCGATAAATTTCTAATGCATCCCATAACTGATTGGTTGCAAAATGACTAGCAAAAGCGTATGGTAAGCCTTTTTTTGCTGCTAAATGAGCGCTATCTGTACTCGATCCTAAAATGTAAATAGGTACATCTACACCTTCGGCAACAGTTGCGCGTACTTTAGAACTTGCATTTTCTGTAGAAAAGTACTGTTGTATTTTTTCTAATTCATTAGGAAAAGAGTGTGCTGCTTCCATAAAATCTGAGCGAATGGCTAATGCCGTTTCTCTATCAGTTCCTGGAGCTCTTCCTAAACCTAAATCAATTCTATTTGGGTATAAAGATGCTAAGGTTCCAAATTGTTCTGCAACAATTAATGGAGAATGATTCGGCAACATAACACCTCCAGAACCAACACGAAGTGTCTTTGTTCCTTCAGCAACATAACCTATTAATATCGAGGTTGCACTGCTTCCAATAGTAGCAGCATTATGGTGTTCTGCCAACCAATAACGTGTATAGCCAAATGTTTCAGCCTGCTGTGCTAGTTTAAGGGTGTTGTTATATGTTTGCTTTAGTGTGTGTGCTTTGGATACCAAAGCGAGGTCTAAAATAGAATAAGAAATTTTTTGCATTTTTATAAAAATAAAATCTGGGTAAAATTAGTACTTACATACCTTAAAAGCAATTAATATAAAAGTGGTTTTAAAGATTCCACAATTACACCTGTAACTATAATTTTTTAACTATTTTATATTGAAAATTAATTCTATCAACTATTAATCAAATTTTACGTATAGTTATTAATTACGAATGCTTAATTTTGCGCAAAAGTATAATTCTTACCTATTAAATATAATGATGCTTCTTTCTAATTACTTAAAACAGCAACCTTGGTTTATTTCATTTAGAACAGCCTTTTTAAGAAACCCAAATAGATTATTGTCTATTAAAGCAACTTTTGTTATTGGAGTTCTCGTTGTTTTAATGGTAAGTTTAAAATTACCTTTTTATGCTGTTACATTAGGTTTAGGTGCGCTTGCCGGTGCACTTTCTGAAACAGATGACCATCCTAACGGACGCTTAAAATCTATGGCATTAAAAATTGTTAGTTTTGCCATCTCCAGTTTTTCGGTAGAATTATTGCAGCCATACCCTATTTTATTAGGAATTGGATTGGCATTATCTACGGTGGTATTTATTTTAATTGGAGGTATTAGTGAGCGTTTTAGAGGTGTTACATTTGGAGGTTTATTAGTTGGTATTTATACAATGATTGGAACTCAAATTAGTCCTAATTGGTATATTCAGCCTATTTTATTAACATCAGGAGCCTTTATTTATGGTGTTTTTTCATATATAACATTGCGTATAAAACCTTATAGTTTATTAGAAGAACAACTTGCTAGAGGTTTTTCTGCACTTTCGTTATACTTAAATGAAAAATCGAAACTTTTTCCGAGTGATAAACAAAACGAAAAAGAAATTAGAACTAAACTAGCGCTTTTAAATGTACAAACTGTTGAAGCTTTAGATAGATGTAAAGAGGTTTTAAATAGTTATGGAGAATCTCTAAAAGACAAAAAGCCTTTACAACCCTATTTACATTATTTTATGGCCTTGCAAAGTTTGCACGAACGTGCTGCATCTAGCCATGAACGTTATGATTTATTAAGCTCGAACCCTTTAAACAACGATTTAATGGGTGGTATTCGTCAGTTTTTACATGAGCTTTCACATGCAACACAAAGTTTTGCTGAATGTTTACTTACAGGTACTACTTACAAGCATCCATCTGCTTTAGATTGGTTGACAAAAACAATTCGTAATTCAATAAAATATAGTGATGATAATCCTTCCCTTCCACTAAAATTATTAATTCAAAATTTAACCCAATCTCATAAAACTTTAAAAAACATTCATAAAAATTACGATACGGATTTATTGCCTAAATTAGAACAAGATAGCAGTTCTTATTTAGAAAGATTAAAAGCACAACTTAATTTTAACCATCCAAGAATGCGTTATGCTATACGATTAAGTGTTTCTTTTTTAATCGGTTACGCAATTTATAAGTATTTTCATATAGAAAAAGGTGAATGGGTTGTTTTAACCGTTTTATTTGTATTACAACCTAGTTATAGTGAAACCAGAAAACGCTTGTTTCAAAGGATTTTAGGTACTTTTATGGGAGTAGTTTCTGGGGTTTTAATTGTACAATTATTTTCATTTTCAGGACAAATAGTGTTGATGCTCTCATCGGCCTATTTATTTTTCTTTTGGATGAAACGCAAATACTCAATCAGTATTATTTTTATTACAATTTTTGTATTGTGTGCTTTTAATATTATTGCTAATAAAGGTGTAGATGTTATGGCTCCTCGTTTAATAGATACGCTAATTGGGGCTTTTGTAACGTTTATAGTGGTACGCTTTTTATGGCCAGATTGGCAATATAAAAAATTACCGAAATTACTAAGCCAAGTTGTTGTAAAAAATACAGCTTATTTAAAGGCTATTTTAAACGAATATAAAGCGCCTGTAAACGATGATTTAACTTATAGAATTGCAAGAAGAGAAGCACATAGAGCAGACAATGCATTGGTTATGGCTTGGCAAAATATGCAGTTAGATCCTCAAAAGCATCAAAAACTTAAAAAAACAGCTTTTAGATTAACCTATTTAAACCATGCATTACTTTCTTATTTGTCTGCTTTAGGAGCACATAGAAATCAACAGGCAAATCAAGTTTTAAATATGTTAGAATTTGAAAATCTTATTTTAAATGCTTTAGATGAGGCTTATGATTGGTTAACTACTGAAGATAAAGGTGAAATAAAAACAATTAAGGATAGTTTAGAAGAAATAAGTATACAATTACATACTAAAAAAGAAGCGTCTTTAAACATTCAATATACCTTATTGTACAATATTACAGAGGTAACCATACAAATTTTAGAACAAGCTAAGTTATTTAAGAATACAGAAAACGCGTAATTTAGTTAAAAATTACGCGCTTTTTTATGTAGCTGTTTTAAATTTATTCTACATCAATAATACCAACTACTTCATAAGCTCTAGTACCATTGTATTGTACTTTTTCATATAAAATGTTTGCGTATTCGTAATACGTTAAACCATCAATAACTACTTTTTCATAATCATCTGGTAATTCGTAAACAATAGTTCCAATTTCAGGCTCTACAACTTCGTATTGATTATTAATTTGTATATAAAATATACCTTGAGCATTGTAATAATTACGGTTATTATATTTTATTAATTTATAATTTGTAGGTAAAATATTAACTCTAAATCCAATTTTTGGAGCTATAGAAATATAACGACCTGCAGATTGTGTGTAATATTTATTATTAGCGTAATAATAATTTTGACCTCTGTAATCAACCACAGTTTTATTTGGTATATTTCTAACAGAAACTACTTTCTTTTGTGGTTTTTTATAAGTTACTTTAGTACTAGGTATTTTTTTAGTTGGAGTAGTTTTTTTAACTGTTGTTTTTGTTACAGTTTTACTTGTTGTACTACTTCTACGAGATTGTGCAGATACTTGAGTTGAAATTGCTACTATAAATATTGCTGACAATACATATGTTTTGATAAATGTTTTCATAATTTTTAATTTTTTTAGATTAAACTTCTATTATTGTTATAATACTAAGACTTGCTTTTGTATTAATAGTTTAAAGATATCTTTATAATTAATAACTAAAAAAGTAAATAGAAGATTACTTAAAATACATCTATAGAACGTTAAATTGTATAGATATTATGTGTTTTTGAAATTAATTTTAAATAAAAAAGGGCATACATTTAACATGTATGCCCTTACTTACTTTAAGTAAAGTTTTTATTTAAGTAAACTAAGTAAACCTGTTAATTCTGTTAGGTTTAAACTTGAATTACTATCTGTGTCTAATACTCCAAAATTTTCAGCTACAGATCCAATTGCTTCTGTTGTACTAATAGCTTCATCTTTATTAGAATCTAATAAAGTAAAAAGCGTAGAAATTTGTTGTACAGTAGAATTTGAACTTAATGAGCTTAATAATGTAGCTGCACTAGCAACATTAGATGTATTTACATTTTTAACACTATCACAACTAAACATTGCAGTAGCTAAGGCTAATGATAAAACAATTCTTTTCATATAATAAATTTATTTTTAATGAAATGCAAAGTTACAGCTTTGATAGTACAATAAAAATAGAATAGACAAACTAAACCTATTTACCTTTAAATCAGATAATTTTATAGACGAATTCAGCTTTAATCAATAATACTATTTAAAAGTAACAGATATTTTAACAAGTAGTATTGGTTAGTTTTCTAAAACTACAAATTGATCTAATGCTTCCATAGCTTCACAACCATATACTACAGAAGGTCCGCCACCCATTAAAATAGCAACTCCAATAGTTTCCATTATTTCTTCTGTACTAGCACCTGCATTTATGGCATCGTGTACGTGACATACAATACAGCCTTCACATCTAATAGTAATTGCAATACCTAAAGCTATAAGTTCTTTTGTTTTAGCAGAAAGTGCTCCATCTTCACAACTAGCAGTATGCATTTTGCTAAAACTTTCCATAATGTTAGGGATTTTTGCGCCCATTTCTCCCATTAAATTAGAGAGATCGTTGTACCGTTTTGAATAATCTTTAGTCATAATCTTAAATATTTAAAATGTTAACTTAAATTTGGGTTGCTTTAAAACCAAATCTCTAAAACTACCCATTTCTCTAATTTAGCAAACATTTTAATATTTTAAACTGATCTATATCAGCTTATTAGGTTTTATTTGTTTAAAACCTATTAATTCATACTATTTTGACTAATTATCTAATGAATTATTTGAAATAAACTCTAAAAATTTAGATTTGTATTGTTCCGAAACTGTTATACGTTGTTTGTTAATAATAATTTGACTACGTTCTATTTCTTTAATATTTTTTAAAGAAACAATAAACGATCTATGTACGCGCATAAATTGTGTTTCTGGGAGTTCTTGCTGTAAAGATTTTAAACTCATAAGTGTTAAAATTGGTTTCGGATTGTCTTTCAACCAAATTTTAATATAATCTTTTAAACTTTCAAAATACAATACATCCGATAGTTTAATGCGTAGTTGTTTGTATTCAGACTTTACAAAAAGAAATTCTTTTTCTGGAGATACTATTTTTTGCTGTTTGCCTTTTATCAAAGAAAACCATTTATTAGCTTTATTAGCAGCGGCTAAAAATTCAGCATAATCAAAGGGTTTTAATAAATAATCTAAAGCTTCAACTTTTATACCTTCTAAAGCGTATTGATCAAATGCAGTGGTAAAAATAACTCGGGTATTTTCGGGTAACATTTTAGAAAATTCAATTCCTGTTAAATCGGGCATTTGAATATCTAAAAAAAGTAGATCTACAGGTTCAGATTTTATAAACTCCATAGCTTCAATAGCACTATTACATTTTTGTTTTAGTGTTAAAAAAGGTGTTTTTTCTACATAGCTTTCTACTAAATTAAGTGCCATAGGTTCATCATCAACAATAACACACGTAATTTTTAAGTTACTCATAAATTTAATTTATTTTTAAATTTAAAGGTACTAAAATTACACTACTTATAAATACTTTTATGCAGTAACTATTCCATTTTAACAACACTATAACAAAATGTAATGAAACAGAAGGTTTTAAATATAATGAATACTAAATTTTATAAAATTAGTTAGTACTGTTTTATATGTTTTACACTTTAATTAGCGCTTATAAATTCTAAGGTGGTTCTATCTATAATATCTACAGTAGCAATTGCATCCATAAACACATTATAATCTACATTTAAAGAGTTAGATTTTGGTAAATTATCGGGTGTTTTAGAGAGTGCATACAGTGCAATAATATATTTATGCGTACCTTTTCCTCTTGAACAAGGCGAAGTGTATGAAACTGCCGTACCATCTTTATTAGCTCCCATAAACCAACTACCTTTTGAAGCCATTTTATATGGTATTTCAGTTATTTTAGGATCTATATTCCACAATAATAAATACGAATTAATTTCGGTTTTATCATCTTTTTTTGGGTAATGGTACATTACAATAGCTAAAGATTTAGTGCCATTAGGTACATTTTGCCAAGAAAGTGGAATTGAATTTTCAACATCATTTACCTTCTCTTCACATTTATAGGCATCTTTTAAAACGCCATTTTCTATTGCTATACTAGATATTTTAAAGTTTGGATGAATTCTTTTAAAATCATCATGATTAATTTTAGTAAGTGTTATATTTTTTTTAGCTGGTTTTTTATTAGTACAAGAAATAAAACAAATAAGCAGCAATGGAAATAAATATTTTATATTTTTAAATGTATTCATATTTTATAATTTTTAACCATTAAAACGTGTACATAAATTTAGAGAGTTATAATGTATCGATGCTTAGATGTACTAAAAAAAGATTATTTTCAACAGATGTTTTAAAGCTGTATTTACCAGCATATAAAAGTTTTAAACGTTTTTCTAAATTCTGCAATCCAATACCCGAACCACTTTTATCGTTTATTTTTTTAGGAAAATTATTATTAACCACGTTAAATACAACGGTAGTACCCTCTATTGCTAAATCTATGTTAATTTCACTTTCCTTACTTGCAGAAACCCCATGTTTAAAGGCATTTTCTATTAAAGAGATAAACAATAGCGGTGCAATTTTTATTCCAGATTCTTTTGAAGGGAAATTATAATTAACAACTGTTTTATCTGAAACCCTTAATTTCATTAAGTCAATATATTTTTTCATAAAATCTATTTCTTTAGATAATGAAATTAATTCTATATTGGTTTCATATAACATATAACGCATTAACTTACTTAAGCTATGAATAGACTTTTTTGCTTGATCTGGTGAAATATCTACCAAAGAGTAAATATTATTTAATGAGTTAAAAAAGAAATGCGGTTGTAATTGATAATGTAAATGTTGTAATTCTGATTGTAACTTTATATTATCTGCTTCTTTGCGTTTAGCCTCTGTTTCAGCCCATCGTTTTGTGGTTTTAATAGCCACGGAAAATAATAAAGGAGCCATATAAGACAACATTTGAATATAAATAGTCATTTTAAAAGGTGGACCACCTCCTTCTCCACTATTTCTTTTTTTAATAAAATCAACAAATAAATGGTCTTCAATTTGTTCTTTTAATAGAATAAACAAGGCTATCATAGCCATATTGATAAGAACAAAAATTAAGGTTTTTTTAGCAAACAAAAAACGATCTACCAATAGCATATAATTAACGTAAAAAATAATAGCATAAAACAATATTGGAATCCAAAAATGTGCTATTACTCTGTTAATATCTTGCTCTTGTCCATAAGATAATATGTATGGCAGACAAAACAATACAATCCATACTATAAGATGCGAGAAAAGTGTTATTATTTTATTTTTATGCATGCTGTTTAATTTTATAACGTATTTTACAATTTTAGACAGTACGGTGTACATAGGTACTGCTTTTAAACACCTTTCAAAAGTAAAAATTTTTACCATTCCTGTACTACATAATAGATAATTTACACTATTATTTATACGAACTATGGTATTTTATCGATTGTAATTTATATAAAAGTATTAAATACATACACTACTCTTATATTGCTGTTAATGCATTGTGTATTAAATGGGTTTACTCCCCTTTTTCTCTTAAAATTTTCCATTTTTAAAAAATAAATACCGCTATTTACCGAAGGATGCTCGAACAAAACCCGAACAAAACCCCTTAAAATAACTGTTTTTGTGTCATTGCCGGTCAGTAGCTATCATAAAAAGTCTAAAGTAGTCTAAAAACAGCACTTTGTTTTATAAGCATTCAAAAACTTTCAATTTATTTCAATACGTGTCGGTATGTGTCAGGGGTTTGTTTACTAAGTGTTTAGCGTTTAGATTTGAAATCTATTAATTAAAAAAATATATAATTATGGCAACATTCGAAAAAGGAATTTTAGGCGGATTTTCTGGTAAAGTAGGTAACGTAGTAGGTTCTCGCTGGCGTGGAAAAAATATAATGCGAAGTTTACCACAACGCGGTAACTATACGCCATCTGCAAAACAAGAAGAACAACGCGAAAAATTTAAAACCGTTATTAGTTTTTTAAGTCCAATTATAGAGGTATTAAGCAGCTATTTTGGAAATCCACAAGGCGATAAATCTCGTGCTAATTTAGCTACTTCTTATCATTTAAAAAATGCAGTATTAAGCACACCCCTTGGCATGGTAATGGATTATGCTAAGGTATTAATAAGTAAAGGTGATTTACGCGGTTTAGATGCTGGTACACTTACGGCAGGCGCTAGACAAGCACTTGTTTTTGGGTGGCAAGATAATAGCGGTCAAGGTAAAGCTACTGCAACAGACCAACTTATGGTAGTGGCATATGCCCCCGATCTTAATTTATTTTACACCAATTTAGCAGTTGCTACAAGAGATGCCACAACAGCAACAGTAACTTTACCCGATTATATGGCTGGATTAGAAGTTGAGGTTTGGGCATCTTTTAGTAAACCAGATACCAATTTTGCAGCTATAAGCACCTATTTAGGTAGTGTTACGGTAATATAAACCTTGTACCTTAAAGGCTTTTTAAAGGCGCATATATGTATTTTATGAACTATAGAATACGTATATGCGCTTTGTTATATTGTATACAACATTACTGCACAGCAATAATTGAAGCTACAAGAGACAAGTAGCATAAACTACTTTTATTTTACATTTTTTAAAGCTCGGTGCATTAACATTTTGTTTAATAAGTGCTTTGGGTACATAGGGATATGACCTAATTTAAAATTTGGAATATGTTGTTGTTTTCGTAATCTATAAATAGTACTGCGGCTTACGTTTAAATGTGCCATGGCCTCTTCTGTGGTTAACCATACTTCATTTTCTAATAAATGGGCATCAAATTCTAAATGTGGGTGTTGATTTTCTGGGGTTTGTTTATTTTTTTCTTTTTTCATAATAACTTATTTTGTTAGTTAATAGTTACAACTCTGAAATAGAGTTGTTTATAAACGAATATAGTTATTTTTTTTTAATTATAAAATCTTGTTAAAAATGCCTTTTAATTATTGTTAAATAATTTAATGTATAAAAGCTGTTTATAAGTAAGCCTAGTTTTGGTATTTTTTTAGTATAAAAAATATGGTAATTTATAAAGAAAACATAAGCTAAAACCGGTGTATAGATAATTAATAAAAAATATAAAAACTACGTTTATCCCGTGTTTTTTTAGGGTAAAACAGTTATATTTGTTATTATATAACGAGTTGGCAGCAACCAGATGAAAAAATAAATGGAAAAGATTAAGAATAAATTTGAAATCATTTTAGGGTTTGTAACTCTCGTCATTTCTTTAAGTGCTTTTAAAGAGGAATTATCCCAAATAAATATTGATTTAGGTTTTAAGACAATTACATTTGCTGACTATTTTCTTTATAGTGTAATAGGTTTTTCAATCAGTCTTTATTTATACATTTTAGAAATTGTTGTACGAGATACTAAAATCGGAAAATGGAAAATATTCGATTATACCCTGAAAATTGCTTATTCGTTATTTGCGTTGATTATATTTTCACCTCTAATAATTGTCTTATCTTTTATTCTATTTCAAATAAATCTAATACTAAAGGAGAACGAAAAATTCGCCAATATTATAATAACTGTAATGAATATTTTGATTTCAGGTTTGACTATATTCTACTCTGTTTTAGTAGCTAAAAAATATCGTCTTGAAAGTAAATTGAAATTTCAAGAACAAGCTGAAGAAAATGAGATTAAAGGTCTTGACAGTGCAAATAAACTATTCAGAGATGGATATTATTCACATTCAATATTAGAATCATATAAGATTTTAGAAACTCATTTGTATAAAATGATTAGAGCTAGAGATATTAGAGTTTCTAAATTTAGATTTAATGATTTAATTAGTATTTCTCTAAAAGAAAATATCATTTCAAAAGATGATTTAATAAAAATTGAAAATCTTCGAAAAATGAGAAATATTTCGGCTCATACTGATCAGGATCACACTAAACAACAAGCTGAAAATTCTTTAGAGTTTGTTAAAGGATTACTAAAACGATAAAAAAGGCAGCAGCCAACAACTTATATAATTTATGCTTAAATTTGAACTAATACAAACGACAAACATTCAACAAACGATTTGCTACAACCGAAAAATCTCCGATTTTCCAGTCGCACAAATCATATAAAAAACCGTTGTGCATAATTTGAGAAAGCTCACGAAATGAAAAAAATAGTCGGAATTTTATTGATAATTTCACTTCTGATTTCTTGCAAGAATTCGAAAAAAAAAGAAACGGAAAACAAATCTGAATCTGAAAACGAACTCACTCAAACGGAATTAATAAAATCGGAATCAAATCAAACCGAATTGATTGTTCAACAAATTCTTGACTTACCTAAACTTCAATGGATTTATCATCCAGAACTGAAAGAGAGGTTGCCCGTAAAAATCATGGAAACGGAACATATTAAAAAAAACTTTAACTTGACTAAGTTCGAGCAAAAAGTTAGAATATTGACGCTTGAGGAATTAGACAAAGAAGAAATTAAAGATTATGTAATATTTGACATATTAGAAATAAAAACTGACACTACCGATTTTAAATTATTTTATAAAATTGAAGGAGCTGGTTGTCGAGGAAAGTTTTTGAATGATAACGGAGAATGGAGAATACTCGATTACTCTGTTTGGGAGAATTAAAAAAACTATGCACAACACCTCATAAAATTTATGCTTACTTTTAAACTAAAAATAAACTGATAAAAATTCAACAAACGATTTGCTACCACCGAAAAATCTCCGATTTTCCAGTCGCACAAATCTTATAAAAACACGTTGTGCGTAAGTTGAGAAAATGAGAAAAACATTCATATTTATTACTCTGATTTTAACCCAGTTCTTAAATGGACAAAATAATCTTGTGGAATTAAAATCATACTTATCAACTATTGAGAATGTAGAATTAATTTCATCAATCAAAACGGCGGATTTTAAAACCCTATCAGTTTTAACAACCTTTGACGAAATTGAAAGAAAAATTGATTTTGGTTATGAGCATCATCGGATTTTAGTAATGCCAAACCCAGGTTTAGACATTAAAGTAAATTTTATTTCCAAAAATGGAAAAATAATTATTGGTTGGGTTTCAGAATATGACTTAAGCAAAGACAAGCACATTGACATTTCGACTTTTAAAAACAATCTAGAATTTTTAAATAACTACATTAAAAACCATAATGACTTTTACAAAACTCAATTAAATGAATCTGATTTCAAAGAACAGATTTTAACCGAATATGTTGTCGGATTTGGTTGTGGAGAAGTCGGTCTTGATATTCCGAGTGAATCAAAAAAAACACTAAGACTGTCAAAAAATAAAAATAAAAAAGCACTTAATAGATATTTAACATCATTTTCACCTGAATTACAAACTCTTGGAACTATAGGTTTGCTTAAAATAGGAAATTTGAGTGATGATCAAAAACAAATTATAGAGCATTTAAAAAATATAAATTCCGTGATTTTTAGCTGTTCTGGATGTTTATACGGACTTGGAGAAACCTTTAATGAAAGAATAGCGAATTTTGAATAAAAAAAACCTACGCACAACACCGTATAAAAAAAATTGCTAGTTTTAGCTAAACCAAAGTTAGTTGCTTGTTTGCTAGCTTCTGATTTTCCTTCGGAAAATCCTCGCACACAAACACGCAACTTTCCTTATACATAAACGTTAGCCACCATTTTGAAAAAAATAACATTCTACATATCATTTATAATTCTAATTTTGAATTTCAGTTGCAAAACGAACATCAAAACTGATTTGAAAGAATTGGAGGAATTGGATGCTCAAAAAACGACGGAATTAATAAAACAGATTTTAAAAGATGAAAGTAAGGGATATTTAATATCGAGTTGTATAACAGAAAAACCAAGAGCAGTTTCGCATCCAATGGTTTCCGATTTTAATGAATATATTAAGAAAAATTTGAAAATTAAAGATACCGTTCATTTAAATACTCAGTCAAGGCTATACAAAAGGTTTAAAATTACATCTGATTTAGTTAAGAATAAGAATATATTAACCCAAAAGCAATTTGAGAAATTTGAAAAAAAATCAAAAAGTGGCGAATTTCAATTTTGGGACTTGCTTAACACGAATTGTAAAGATGGATATTGTTCGATTAGTAAACCTATATTTAATGAAACATTCGATTTGGCGTATGTGCAAATCGGAACAGTTTGCGGTTGGTTATGTGGTGGTGGAGAAGAAAGAATTTACGAATTTGTCAACGGAAAATGGATTGAAAAAGAAAGCCTTGGAAGTTGGGTAAGCTGAATGAAAAAACAGTGGCTAACAAAGTACTGTGGTAAAAAACAAGTAAAAATGTATTAATTTTTAATTAAAGTACTTTTATAGTTTCCATCATATATTAATCCTGATTTTGCAATAGCAAAAGCCTGTTTTAGTAGTTTATTACACACAGCTATTAATGATAATTTTTTGCTCTTTCCTTTTGCTACTATTCGTTCATAAATTTCCTTACAAGCCTTGTTGTATTTGCAAGCATTAAAACTGCACATAAATAATAAATTTCGAAGCTTTTGATTTCCTATTTTACTAATCTTTGGTCGTCCATTTACACTGCTTCCACTTTTTCTAATTACATGGGTTAGACTAGTATAACTACATAATTCGCTTCCGGTAATTTTTCATATTTTTACAATTAAAATGATTAAATATGTTGCAAAAACTACTTCCTTTATGGGGGTCTTATACGCCTGGTATTCCAAATGGTTCTTTGCAACTTTATAGCAACAGAGGACTTGTACGTGTACTGGAACTGCAAATCTAAAACACGTTATAGTTCTCCACTGTTACTACATAAAGATATTTATTACAAACTAAAGAAACACGTTGTAACCAATGCTATGAAAAAAATTTCTACGATAATAATAATCTTAATATTGATATTTTCTTTTACTAGAAAACAAGACAATGAATGGAAAAACAAATCTGAATTAATTGGAACTTGGGTGAATTTAGAAAGAGATGAAAAAGGATATCTGATTTATGATCCTTGCGATGGAAACAATAATTACATTACAATTACTGATAATAATGTGATTTACGATTTAGGACACGAAGGACCAAATGATTTAAAGATTAATTCAGTTAAAATATTAAAAACATTAAATGAAATTGAGTTTTTAGGGGTTCACGAATTTTATACAATTAGGTCAATTATGAAAATTATAGATTTTGATAAGAAATTGTACCTGTTGAAATGGGAATTAACACCTAAAAATAATCCAAATGATATACGAATAGGGAAAATGATGATGACTAGAAAGGAATATGAAAAAGATTTTAGATTTATTGATAATCCTTGTGATTATGGAAAGATTCCTGAAAAGAAATTTCTTCCGATTGAATATGATTAAAATGAAAAATGCACAGGTTACAACAACGTACAAAATTAATTGCCTGGTTAGAGCCTACTTACGAAAGTCCTCACTAACTTTCTTTGCTCGGGAATTATTTACTAAATTTATAGCTTAAAACACGCAACAAATCTTATAAAAACTCGTTGGCATTCATTTAGGAAAACGATAAAATGGAAAACGATAAATGGGAAAGAATCAGGAATTATAAACAGAATTCTAACAATTTAGATTCACTAGAAAACGAAATTCAAAATATTATAAAAAATGAACGCTTTAATAAAAAAGATGCCAAAAAATGTCAAATGTGATTAAATATTTAGTCTTATTTTCAACTTTTCTAATATTTACAAATTGTAATGTCCTTAAAGATAACTATTACAAAACTGAAACCTTTGAAATTATTAGAAAAAAAAGCAATGATAAAACAACTCAAATGATCGTAAATTGTTATGATTCTCTCGATGAAAGTAAAATTCCTGCAGGGATATTAATCAATGGAGTCTTTTTTAATCCTTTTCCTAAGAATAATGTAAAAGCAGTACTATTTCCTAATATATTTGATGTAGAAATTTTTTATATAGGAAAACAATCTATTAAGATACAAAAATTATCGATTAAAAGTGGTGATTCAATCGTCGTAAATGTGCATATGAAGGAAAATTTAACCCCTTTGTATTAATACAAACCACAACCAAGTACTGTGGTAAAAAACAAGTAAAACTGTATTAATTTTTCATTAAAGTACTTTTATAGTTTCCATCATATATTAATCCTGATTTAGCAATAGCAAAAGCCTGTTTTAGTAGTTTATTACACACAGCTATTAATGCTAATTTTTTGCTCTTTCCTTTTGCTACTATTCGTTCATAAATTTCCTTACAAGCCTTGTTGTATTTGCAAGCATTAAAACTGCACATAAATAATAAATTTCGAAGCTTTTGATTTCCTATTTTACTAATCTTTGGTCGTCCATTTACACTGCTTCCACTTTTTCTAATCACAGGGGTTAGACCAGCATAACTACATAATTCGCTTCCGCTTGTGAAACGATCAAATCCGTCTGTTAAAACAACTAACATTAAAGCTGTTTTGTTTCCAATTCCTGGTATCGTTTTTAAGCGTGTTAAAACATCTTGGAGTACTTGGGCATAATAACAATAAGCATCAATCGTCTTTTTTGATACATCAATTCCTACTACTTCTTGGTAATTTTTCATATTTTTACAATTAGAAAGATTAAATATGTTGCAAAAACCACTTCCTTTATCGGGGTTTTATACGCCTGGTATTCCAAATGGTTCTTTGCAACTTTATAGCAACAGAGGACTCGTACGTGTACTGGAACTGCAAATCTAAAACACGTTATAGTTCTCCTCTGTTACAAACGAAAGAAACACGTTGTATGTAAGGCTCAACAAACTATCGATAATAAAATGAAAAAAATTAGTATTATATTATTCACAACATTATTCTTTATTTCTTGTAAGAATAAAATAGAAAAACCGAATATTGTATTTGTTTTTGCAGATCAATGGCGCGCGGAATCATTAGGTTATGCTGGAAACCCAGATGTTAAAACACCTAATATTGATCAACTTGCTTCTGAGGGAGTTTATTTCACAAATGCAATTTCCACAGAACCTGTATGTACACCTTATAGGGCAATGTTGTTAACAGGCCAATATCCATTAAAAACTGGTATGTTTATGAATGACATTTTGCTTGACCCTACATCCGAAAGCTTTGCAAAACTCTTTAAGAAGCAAGGTTATGATACCGCATATATTGGGAAATGGCATCTTGACGGAAATGGTCGTTCGGCATTTATACCAAAAGAAAGAAGACAAGGCTTCGACTATTGGAAAGTGTTAGAATGTTCGCATACCTATAATAACTCAACATATTGGGGTAATGATGATGAGTTACATTCGTGGGAAGGATATGATGCTGAAGCTCAAACAAAAGACGCTATTACTTATATTGAAGAACAATCAAAAAGTAAAAAACCATTTTCTTTAGTACTATCTTGGGGACCTCCTCATGCGCCTTATCAAACTGCACCCAAAGAATTTCAAGATTTATATACCAATGTTGATATAAAACTTAGGCCAAATGTGCCAGAAGAATTTACTAAAAAAGCAAAGAAATCTTTAAAAGGCTACTACGCACATTGCTCTGCATTAGATAGTTATATAAAACAATTACAAGACGCAATTAAACGATGTAATATTGAAGAAAATACTATATTCGTTTTCACTTCAGACCACGGTGATATGATTTATAGTCATGGTGAAACTAAGAAGCAAAGAATCTATAACGAATCTGCGAAGGTACCTTTTATAATTAAATATCCGGCACTATTTGGAACTAATGGTAAAAAAAGCGATTTCCTATTAAATTCCTTGGATATATTACCTACTATGTTGGGAATGTCAGGATTAAATATCCCTGCTAATTTAGATGGAGAAAACATAACTGATGTGTTACTCGGAAAAAAAGAAGACACTCGGAAAGCTTCACTTGTAACATCTATCCAACCATTTGGTCAATGGAGCAGAACTAGAGGAGGAAAAGAATTTAGAGGTATTATAACAAAAAAGTATACGTACGCAAAAGATTTATCTGGAGATTGGTTACTTTTTGATAACGTTTCAGATCCATATCAGCTAAAAAACTTAAAAGGAGATCCCGATTTTGAATTAGTCACTAAAAATTTAGAAGGAATATTAACAGAGGAACTTAAGCGTATGGACGATGAATTTTTAACGGGCCCTTCTTACGTTGAAAAATGGGGGCATTCTGTTGATTCAACAGGAACTGTACCTTATAAATGGTAATTTTAAGAAAATTTAGATTTCAAATTTGGGAATAGATGACCTACATACAACAATGTATAAAATAATAGCGGTTTAATCGCTAAAACGAAATTAAGTAAATAGAAAAAAGGTCTGTGCTTAACCGAAAGTTCAGTGCTTCGAAATCGCCTACTTTTCATATACTAACCGTTAGGCAACATTAAAACTCAACCGCAAAAGAAAACACATAATTTGAAAAAAATCTCATTCATACTTTTTTTAATCAGCATTAACATACTTAATTCTCAAACAATTAATGGAATCGTAAAAGATTCGACAACTGGAGAAAATATAGTTTTTGCCAATATAGTTTTAAAAAACGGAAAAGGAACCTACTCAAGCGAATTCGGAATATTTGAATTAGAATTAATGAATATCAATACTGATACTTTAAAAATTTCAACTCTTGGTTATGAATCAAAAACACTAACATTTATTGATTTTAAAAATCTAAAAAAATTAGAAGTTTTGCTAAATTCAAAAATTGAAAGTTTAGATGAAGTGTTAATATCAAGCAAAAAAATAAAATATAATGACAGAGTAATATTAGGAGAAAAAAAAGAAGGAAACATTAGTGTAACTTCTTTAGTCGGATATGAAACTGCATTATTTATTGATAATCCGAGAAAAATAAAAGGTCAACTAAATAGAATTTATATAGACTTAAAAAAAAGAAAAGATGCGGAATATATAGCAACATTTAATATAAAATTTTATGAACTTGACACTTTAGGCAATAAGCCAGGAAAAGAATTACACAATGAAAATTTTTATGTGAAACCTAAAAATAAAAAATACCGCTTATGGGTTAATGTAAAAGATTTAAAAATACCATTTCCTGAAAACGGAATTTATATCGGAATTGAAATGGTCAACACATATGGGAAAATAAAAAAATACTCTTACTTCGGACCAATGTACAGATTTACTCAAAACGAAAATGATAAATCTTTAACTTGGTCAAATTATCATAATTCAGGTTGGAAAAATGGTTCTATCGATTATAAAAATAAAAAAAAGATGAAGGAAGAGATTTTAAATCCAATGTTTGGAATAGAAGTGTTATTTCCGAAAGAATAACACGTTGCCTTTAATTGCTTAACAAACTGCTGTACTCAATCACTGAATAATTATTTAAATAAAATTGGATTGGTATAAAATTTGATGATTGATTAAACTTAACTTTAAAAAAAAATTATGAAAAATTTTTTATTTATAGCAATGATTCTTGCTTACACATTTACTTTTGGGCAAAATACAAATGAGAAATTAACGATTCCAAATGGAACTTGGAATTTTGGTGGTAATATTTCATTTAATACAAGTGAAATGGAGATTGAAAATTCTTCTTTTTCGAATTCAGAAAGAAAAAGCTATACTATTAGTTTTGAACCAAAAATTAGCTATGCTATTAAAAACAATCTATTTATTGGCATTGGGCTTGGATATGGATACTCTAAAGATGAATCTATTACTTATGATATAGACACAGAATCTATATCGACAACAAATATTTGGAGTATTATTCCTTATATCAAAAAATATTTCCCTGTTGGAAAAAAACTAACTTTAAATTTAAAAGGTGAATTTAGATATTCTAGTTTTGAAAGTGATTATGATAATTCTAATTTCATTAGTTCAGCAAATAATTATTTTATTGGAATTAGACCTGGTATTACTTATTTTTTAAACAACAAGATTGCGTTGGATGCAAATATTGGCTCATTAGGTTATTGGAATAGTAAAGTTGATGATAATTCGAATAATACTCAATCAAGCGGATTTGAATTATCAATTGACACTTCAAATTTTTATTTTGGAGTATCTTATTTTCTATAATTTGAGTTTTATTTTAAAATTACCTAAACTAAAGTCGCAACAAAAGGTAACACTGCATATAATTTATTGCTAGTTCAAGTCGATTTACGACAACCCTAGCGGATTTCCTATTCGTTTTTTATTTACTAAATTCACTGTTTAAACAACGCAACAAAGCTTATACAACAAAGTTGGCGGTAATATAAACAAAACGAATGTGGTTTGAACAATTAACAGGATTCAGAGAAGAATCACCTAAATATGTCAGAAGTAACCTAAGAATTGAAGGGAACGATTTTGTTTCACTTAGAAACTCTCAAAGATTTTCATTCGGAAAATTGGAAATTCTAACATTAGAAGAATTAAAAAATAGATTCGATAATGCTTCTGATTTTAATGGAGAAATTCAAGTAGAAGAAATTGTTGCTGACGTTCAAGAATTACATTATCAAGAAGAAAATTCTAATGCTCTATTTCAAGCTGCTTCACAATTTAATCTGCTTGAGATGGTCAGTCCAACCATAACACCAGAACAAGGTATTGATAGATACGAATTTGATTACACTCAAGGTCCAGCTTGTGCAATTGCTTGTGGAGCAGGAACAATATATCGGAATTATTTTGCAGAAGTAAATGGACAAATTGGACAATCAGCTAATAATCAAATAGACTGTTTAGAATTAATAGGTAAAGAACTAAAGAACGAAGAATTGAATCTTTGGAAAATGAAAAACGGATATGCCCTAATAAATCAAAATGGTCTTTTAACTATTAATAAAAAAATAGCCGAATTTAATGAGTTAGAAAGGGAGAATCTGAAAGAAAAACTAAAAACAGGAATTCAGTGGAACACTGAAGTTACCAAGTCAAATACAAAACATAAGGTTTCTCAAATATATTGTTCGGCTCTTCCTGTTGCATATAGTCAAATAGAGCCTTTTTATTGGGAATATTTTGCGAGAGTGATTTTGGAAGCAACTTATGAGTCAACTCTACTTGCAGGAGTATTGAATATGGAAAATAATAAATCGAACAAAGTTTTTCTTACTTTGGTTGGTGGTGGAGCATTTGAAAACGAAGAATATTGGATTTTAGAATCAATGCAAAAAGCGATTAGAAAATTTAAAAATGTTCCATTAGACATTAGAATTGTAAGCTATGGTAACTCTAATGCAAATTTGATAAAATGTATTAATGAAATATAAAATACTACCGCCAACAATGGTAATCGTTGCACAAGGCACTAAAAAATCATAAAACATACTTCAAAAGCTCCATTTTAAGAGGCTTTTGTATTTTATGAAGCACTATTAATTAGTTCCTTTGTGTGTTCCAAAAAAGCTTATTTGAAGTGTATAGAATGCTTTTATTTGTAAAATAAAATGATGTATCGCTTTTACATCACTTTTTATAGTTTTTGTAATGAATTTTAGATATTTTATTTTTTGCTGTTTACTCTGTTGATGTTACGCTCATATCCAATACTTCTTTTAATTTTCTATAAAAATTTGTCTTGGGAACTCCCCCACTTAATTGAAAATTTGCAAATAATTTTCCCTGATAATCTTTCTAACCTTGACCATGAAAGTACAAAAATAAACCCTGTTTTACAACATCTTTTAGTTTATTTGAGTGGAATTGTGCAACAGATACACCGTGTATATAACATAGCTAGTAAGTACTAAAATTAAAGGTTTATGTGTATTTACTATGTCCTCCAAATCTTTTGATTTGGCTTTTAAAAATGAAAAGATAAAACAAAAAAAAGCTTTGGCTAAGTGAAAGCCCGAAAATTTTATTACTTTTAATATCGTACTAACCGTAGTCCAACCGTTGGTTTTCATTAAAAATAGCTATAAATATGAGTAAACTTTTAATTTCATGAAAAATAAAGACTTTTTCATTGTAGGAATAGGTGCATCAGCAGGAGGATTGGATGCTATTCAGCAATTATTTGATAATATTCCAGTCGAAACAGGTATGGCCTTTGTAATAGTACAACATTTATCGCCAAATTTTAAAAGTTTAATGCCAGAACTGCTCTCCAAGCATACAAGCATGAAAATCTTTACTGCGGAGAATAATCAGACCATAGAACCCAATTGTATTTATCTGAATCAAAAAAATAAAAATCTACACATAAAAGGTAAGCAGCTTATCTTAACCGAGAAAAGCCCAAGACCCAATTTGAATCTTCCAATCGACATTTTTTTTCATACTTTGGGAGAGGAACATAAAGATAATTCAGTAGGCGTAATATTATCAGGTACAGGATCCGATGGCTCACGTGGCATAAAAACCATTAAAGAGGCAGGTGGTATAATTATAGTGCAAGAACCCGACAGTGCTCAGTTTGATGGAATGCCCAACACCTCCATTGCAACTAATTTAGTAGATTTTATTTTACCACCAAAAAAAATTGCGCAGACTCTGTTGAAAATTCCGAATTATCGCATAAACCTCACAGAAGAAGAGGAAGAAGTGAAATCTAATGAAGTGATTTATTATCAAATATTAGAACTTGTTCACAAACATACATCGATTGATTTTAAGCAATATAAAAAGAATACACTGCTACGACGCTTGGAGAAACGGATGAATATTCACAACTTCACCAAGCTGTATGATTATTTATCTTATTTAAAAGGTAATTCAAAAGAAATATCTCTATTAAAACAAGATTTCTTAATTGGTGTGACTAGTTTTTTTAGAGATGTAGAAGTTTTTGAGTTGCTAAGAACAAAGCTTGTTCCTGAGCTATGTAATAATTTTGAAAGCACTGAGGATCCGATTAGAGTATGGGTAGCAGGTTGTTCAACTGGTGAAGAAGTATATACTATTGCCATTTTATTGGATGAGTACATAAAACGTGAACGACTAAATATTGATTATAAGATTTTCGGAACCGATATTGATGAAGATGCTTTGGAAATAGCAGGAAACGCGGTATATTCTCCCAACTCGGTTAGTGAAATTGATAGGGAGTATGTCGAAAACTATTTTATAAATGATTCAGGAAATATGAAGGTTATTAAGCGCATTAGGGAGCGCATTGTATTTTCAAAACACAACCTTCTAAAAGATCCGCCTTTTATTCGTATGGATTTGATTTCGTGCCGTAACTTGCTTATTTATTTTGAAGCCATTTTGCAAAAAAAAGTATTAATGAATTTTCAGTTTGCACTTAAAAAGGATGCTTTTTTGGTATTGGGAAACAGCGAGTCGTTGGGACATCAATCAAAGTATTTTAAACTTGTAAATTCTAAATGGAAAATTTATAAATGTGTGGTAGATACCAAACGTATGCCCATGGAGGAGGTTCTTCAAGATCGCATTAGTACGTTAAGTTTAAAAAGCCGAGAAACACAAATACAACCCAGCTTTGAATACCGATTTAAGCAAAACCCTGAAAATGTGTTTTATAAATATATGGGACAACAGTATAGTCCTGCCATGGTTTTTACTGATACTGATTTCAATATTCTTTTTGTAAATGGTGATATTACCACACGGCTATCGGTAAATCAAGGCGTATTTCAGAGCAATTTACTTAGATTGGTTAGTAAAGAAATGGCTACAATTATTCGTAGTGGAATACGTAAAGTAGAAAAAGAAAATGCTGAGGTAATTATCTCGGATGTTGATAATAAAATAGGTAATCAAGACTATTTCTTTGACTTGGGATTTCGTAAGATTATCGATTTTGAAGGAGTGGGTGATGTTTATGTCATTCATTTTAGCAACGATAAACAAAAGACTCCCAAGAAAACAATTACCTTAAAAAATACGGAAGGAGATGGAATTAGTAAACAGCGTGTTGCAGAATTGGAGGACGAATTAAAAGAAAATAAGAGTCAGTTACAGAATGTTGTAGAGCAACTTGAAACCAGTAACGAGGAGCTGCAATCGTCTAACGAAGAATTAATGGCCAGTAATGAGGAATTGCAAAGTACTAACGAAGAGTTGCAATCGGTTAATGAAGAGTTATATACCGTTAATGCGGAAATACAAGAAAAAAATCGTGAACTATCTTACCTTAATGATGATGTTAATAACCTACTGAATGCTACCGAAATAGGTACCTTATTTTTGGATGTTGACTTACGCATTCGAAAGTTTACTCCTGCCCTTCAGAAACACTTTAATTTGAAAGTTGAGGATGAAGGGCGCAGCATTGCCAGTTTTGCATCTAATTTTCCAGAAGAATACCGTCAAACAATGATTTCAGATTGCTCTAATGTTCTTGAAAACTTAAAGTCTATCGAATCAGAAGTCTGTGATCAAGATGGGGTTACTTTCTTAAGAAGAATTAGCCCATTTATTACTACGGATAAAAAGATTGATGGATTGGTAATTACTTTTGTAAACATAAGCTATATGCTAAAAGTAGAGCAAGAGCTTAGAAACAGCGAAAAACGTTATAAAACCGTATTTGATACGGCTGGTTTAGGTATTTCCACAGTCTCTACAAAAGGTCAATTATTATCGGTAAATCCAGAGCTTGAAAATATACTGGGCTACTCCAGTGCGGAACTTGTCAATATGACATTTCCTGAGTTTACCTATCCTGATGATATCGAAGCCGATATGGCACAATATACCTCTTTGATGAAAGGTGATATTGATTCGTATAAAATGGATAAGCGCTATATTCATAAAGATGGGCATACCATTTGGGGGCAACTTACCGTAACAACAGCAAAAGATGAGCAGAATAATATTTTGTATTCTGTAGCATTAATTAAAGACATTTCGGACCGTAAACAATGGGAAAAAGCTTTATTGGAGGCCAAAGAAAAAGCAGAGCTGAACGAAAAACGCTATAAAGATCTGATTACTAATGTAAATATTGGAGTGGTTGTACATGGTAGAGATTCTGGCATTGTATTTAATAATGATAAAGCTGGAGAGTTATTAGGCATAAAAACAGACCAGTTAAATGGGGTGAAAGCCATTGATCCGCGCTGGAAATTTGTACATGAAGACAACACTCAAATGGCAATAGATGATTATCCAGTAAGCAGGGTAATCAATAGTAAAAAAGTATTACAAAATCAAATACTCGGAGCTGTACAGGAAAAGAATGATATAGTATGGCTTTTGGTCAATGGTTTTCCTGTTGTTGATTCCAACAACGAAATACAAGAGGTACTTATTAGTTTTATTGACATTACGGAAAGTAAAAATGCGGAGCAAGAAATTCAAAAATCAGAAAAAAAATTCAAAGCTTTATTTGAAGGTATTAGTGATGCGGTATTGGTGCATCCATTCCAAGAAAAAGGATTCGGGAAATTTATTGAGTGTAATTCAATTGCCTGTGAACGTTATGGATACTCAAAAGAAGAATTACTCCAGTTGTCGGCTAGCGACTTAAATAGTGAAAAACTGGATAAAGAACAGGGCCATGCAATTAAGCGTGAAAAATTGCTAAATCAAAAACAGCAAATTATAGAGGGAATACACAGAAAGAAGGATGGAACTGAAATTCCTGTGGAAATTAACGCACATATTTTTGATTATAATGGAGTACCACATATTATGACCCTTGTCAGGGATATTACTGACCGTAAAAAAGCAGAAGAAGAGATTTTAAAAGAAAAGCAGTTTGTAGAACGCATTGCCAATACTTCGCCAAATGGTATCTACATTTACGATATTCATAAAGGCACCAATATATTTATGAATTATAGATATAGTAAAATATTAGGTTATAGTATTGATGAAATAAATGCATTATCAAAAGATGAATTTTTTACTCTTTTTCATCCCGATGATTTGCCTGCAGTAAAAGAACACATGGCACAGCTTATTTTAGACCGTGAGTTCCTGCCAATTGAATATCGTTTTAAGCATAAGAACGGACAATGGTTGTGGTGTTATTCCGTAGATTCTCCTTTTGAAATAGATGAGAAAGGAAATGTTAAAAGTATTATTGGTTCATTTATTGATTTAAGTGATAAAAAAGCTTTTGAAAACGAATTAAAAGAAGCCAAACAAAAAGCCGAAGTGGCTAATATATACAAGGATCAGTTTTTGGCAAATATGAGTCATGAGATACGTACACCTATGAATGGTGTTGTAGGCTTTGCTGATCTGCTAGATGATGAGAACATAGACTTTGAAACACGAAAAAGATATATAGCATAGTTCCAACCAATTGTTAAGCTTGATTAATGATATTATCGATGTTTCAAAGATTGAGGCCAATGAATTAAAACTTAAATATGTAGATTGTCATCTAAAACGTATCATAGACAATATCGAAGCTACTTTTAATGAGGTAAAAAAACAAAAAGGAAAAGCACATATTATCTTGTCATCTGAGGTGCCTTCTCAGTATGCCGATTTAGTAATTAGTACCGATGCTGTACGCTTGGAGCAGGTCTTGTCCAATCTGATTGGTAATGCCTTGAAGTTTACATGCAAAGGAACGATTAAGTTTGGTTTTAAGGTCAGTTCAAAAGATCGTTTAACATTCTTTGTAAGTGATACTGGTACCGGAATACCTAAAGATAAGCTAAATGATATTTTTAACCGTTTTGAACAGCTTGAGACAAGAACAGATAAAATGCATGAAGGCACAGGCCTTGGCCTTTCTATTTCTAGAGGAATTGTGAATCTGCTCAAAGGTAAATTGACAGTTGATTCAGAAATAGATAAAGGGACAACTTTTGCTTTTACGATTCCCTTGATAAAGAACACTTCATCTCTTGTTACAAAAGATAACACTACTAGTACCGTTCGAGGTTTAGAAGGAATGAAGCTCTTAGTGGTCGATGATGAACCTGTGAATATCGAATTTTTTCGTGCGCTTTTTGATAAACTTCCTGTGACCGTAATTTATGCAAGTAATGGTGCAGAGGCTTTGTCGTATTATAAACAAGATGCTGAGATTAAAGTGGTATTAATGGATATAAGGATGCCAATTATGAATGGTATTGAAGCTGCTAAAAAAATGTTTGAAATTAATCCAAAGGCTTTAATTATTGCTCAAACAGCCTATTCTATGACTTCTGATAGGGATAAATATTTGAATATGGGTTTTGTGGATTATATTTCTAAACCTATTGAGAAAGAGAAACTATTAAGAAAACTGAAATATTTGACTTATAAAAAATAACCAAACACCAACATTTTGTATAAGTAATGGCAGGCAAAGTAGCAAATGTCTAGGTTTGTAGCCCGCTTAAACTGCATAGTGGTTTAACAGGGAACTACCACGCAATCTAACACTACTCATACAATTTACCGTTAGTTGACAATAATTAAAGAGTCCGTTAAAAAATCACTAATTAACAGTTCTTTAATAGTACAAAATTTTCATATATATATTTTTGATTTTAATTTAAAATCTTATAATGAAAAAAGTATCAATCATATTATTTTTTTTTATTTCAAACTTTATTTTTTCTCAAGGAAAATTCAACAATGAAAAGGAAATTAAGAACATTCAAGACTATAATATTGAAGAGATAAGTAAAACAATAAATGAAACAATTACAATTTTCGGAATATTATTAACACCAAAATCTAACTATAATAAAATACTTGTCATAGTTTCTGGAACAGGAAAAATATCTCAAAAAGCTCATAATTATTTAACAGAGTATTTGCTAGAAAACAACATTGGTGTCTTTAGATTTGACAAAAGAGGCGTTGGAAAATCTACAGGAGAATATAATGACCAACCAAAAATTTATACGAGTGATTTTATTGAAATTTATAGAGCATTTGAAAAATCAAAATTTATAAAAAACAAAAAAATAGGTTTTTTAGGTCACAGTTTGGGTGGTATAGTTACAACTTTATCAATTGAACAAAATATAAAACCTGATTTTTTAATTCAATGGTCAGCACCAATTGGAAAACCAAGAGAATTATTAAAATATCAAATTGAGAATGGAATTAAAAATTATGATAAGTTAATAATAGGAAAAAACACTGAAGAGCGAATAAATACTATAAATTATGTTTATGAATTGATAGATAAGAATCCAAATAAAACTGCTTGGGAATTATGGAAAATAGGAAAGAAGGAATCTAAAAAAATAAACGTAAACAAAAAAGCTTTTTCTAATTACTTAATGCCTCATAACGTTGAATTTGCTAGAATTGATAATACAAAAACATATCAGAATATTGATTTTCCAACTTTGATAATTATTGGGAAAGAAGATGTTTTAGTGGACCCAAAAGAGAGTGAATTGAAATTAGAAAAAATTGGAAATCCAAGTATCGAATTTCAAAAAATAGATGGTCTTAATCACTTTATGACAATAAAAGGAACAGACTGGAAAACAAACGAAATATATAATGTTGATTTATCTTTTAAAGAATTTTTAGTGGAATGGATAAATGAAAATGTAAAATAACTATTGCCAACAAAGTACTGTGGTAAAAAACAAGTAAAAATGTATTCATTTTTCACTAAAATACTTTTATAGTTTCCATCATATATTAACCCTGAGTTGACAGTAAGCTACTCCCGAATCAACGCAACCTAATAATAGATTTCGCATCATTAAAAAAAGTAAAGTATGAAAGCTTATTCCTCAATTAAGATTTGGATATTTTTAATATTTGTCATATTTATGGTCAATGGCTGTTCAAAAGATAACGACGAAATTACATATGATTTAACTGGAAATTGGAAAGTAGTCTATTACTTAGATATCGGCAAGAAAATAACCAAAACAGAAGAAAATTCTTGGCTAGATATAAATAATGGGAATATTACAGCAAATTTCACCGAACCTGATATTGAAGGAAAAGGAAATGTATCTGGGACTAGGGTTACAAATGGGTATAACGGAAACTATACAATTAAAGAAAATGGTGAAATATCATTCGAACAAATTTTACAAACAGAAATTAATGAACCTGAATGGACTGATTTATTCAACTTAGAAGCAGTTAAGCATTATCAAATTAAAAACGCTATACTTTTGCTGTATTATAATAACAACAACAATATTATTGCTTTAGAAAGAGATTAGGAATTTGAGTAATGGAAAAATTTAAATACCCTATCTTTAAACTATAGCTTGGTAATGGCGAAATAGTCCTTGTAGACAATTTCACAACGAAACCATAGTCCAACCCTTCTACACAATTAAGAACAGGTATATTGTAACATATTAAGGTTTTACTCTACTTATATCTTGAACAATAACTAAAGAAATGAAAAAAGGTTTAATAAAAGACACTTATGAATTAATTATAAAGGAAGTACAAACAGTTATAACTGTCTCTTATATTATTGCTGTAGGAATAGGTATGCTTTTTAATTATCAGAAATATTCTGAATTTGAGATAAACATTTTTAATTATTCAGATGTATTTGACTTTCTGATTGCACCTTTTTCCGATTTTTATATATTATTATTTGCTACTGCATCTACTCTATTTATTTCCATACTAATTAAATTGGACATTTTATGGAAAAATAAATGGCCGAAATCTTACTCGAAAGCAAACTTTGGACTTGATAAAAAGTCTTGGTACAAAACATATAGAATCGTTCTTTTTATAATAAGTTTTATTTTTTATTTATATATATCAGCAGATTTTTATGGAAGATACACAAAGGAAAAAATAATTAATCAGAATGCTATTTCAATAAAATTAGCAGACAATGAAATTAAATCAGGAAAATTAATTGGAAAAACGAAAGATGTGATTTTCTTACTTAAAGAGACAAATGTTTATGCGATACCTATTTCTTCATTAGTTAAGGAAATAAAAATAAAATAATACTGAAGCCAATAAACAACTGAGTTAAAAATAAAATAAATTCTTCATTAATTTACAACAATATAATTCTGATCCTATAAAAAATATTTAATGTTTTAATAGGCTTTTTGTTAAATTAGTTCTTTTAAAAAATTGTAGAATAAAAAAATAAAAACAACTATAATGTTCTTTTATTCGGGTAATGTAACCAGGATAAACGAATTTAAGTGAAGTATATAATATGTTGGCTACAATAAAAAAAATTGAACTAAAATGAAAAAATTGTTTAATGGAGAAAACTTACTAAACTTTTTTTGGATATTATTCGGATTATTAATCGGAATGAATTATTACTCAAAGCAAGAATATTTAATTAGTGGAGTTAACTTTATGATTGCTATTCTATATACTTGGAAAATTATTCAAAAATTTGTAAAAAAATGAAAAAGATTTACTTTGATGATATGTCAAATTTAAAAGAAAATTGGACTAAACCGATAGTCTTATTTCTAGGACTAATATTGATTATATTCGGAACATTCACAGATTTCCTATCTGAGGATTGGAATAAATGGATTAAAGCTTCTGGATATCTCTTATTTTCTATTTATTTCCTACGAAAAGTTATTCGAAAAAATTATGTCCAATGGAATAAATTGGGAATGACAGTAAGAATAAATACTTATTTCCGAGAAAAAAGATTAACGTTTAATGAAATTAATTCTTATGAGTTTATAAATAATACATTACGAATATTTCAATCAAACAAAACGATAGAATTAGATTTAAGCAATGTTCTTGAATCCGATAAAGAAAGATTGATTAAAATTATCGAGGATAATACTATAGCTAACAACTCATAAAATTTATGCTTAAATTTGAACTAATACAAACGACAAACATTCAACAAACTATTTGCTACGTACGAAAAATATCCGATTTCCCAGTAGTGCAAATCTTATAAAAACCCGTTAGCCACAATAAACCGAATGACATTTAAAGCCTACATTCATAAGATAATTAAGAAAAAAATGTCTAATACAGAAACGATTTTCCTCTCGGGATTATTTCTATTAATAACAAGCTTGATTTTTACTTTTATTTATAAAAAAGTGTTTCATATTGATTCCGGAAGTACTCTTTTATTTTTAATAATGTTTCTAGGTTTTTTATTAATTATTTTCACCTATTTTTATCAGTTTTATGATTTTGAGAAAATTAAAAATGAGAAAAATGGATTCCTAGAATTAGATGCAAACGAATTGATTATAAACTACAATGAGAAAATAATTTATGAGGAAATAACTGATTTCGAATTATTAATTGATGCTTACTACAACAAGAAAATTAATATGATTTATAGAAATCCAACTGAAAAAAGGAGTTTAGGAATAAGCAATTCTTTGACAATTACTCATAAATCTAAAACGAGAACATTTAATTTTAAACTTGAGAGCAAATCTCATCAAAATGTACTTGAGAGAAATATTTATAATTTAGTAATTAACGATAAATTGAGAAATATTGATGGTAAAAAATCAATAAAGCTAATCCCAAAACAATATAAAGGATTTGAAGAATACCGAGAATATATAGGAAAACAATTGAAAGAAAAGAAAATTAATTGCACTGAAGGATTACTATTAATGGGATATAAAAGTTATGATGAAGCTCAAGAACTAAAGAGAAAATACTGTGTCTAACAACTCATAAAATTTATGCTTAAATTTGAACTAATACAAACGATAAACATTCAACAAACGATTTTCAAGTTGTACAAATCTTAATACGAGATCGTTAGCAGTATTTTGATAAAAAAATATAACAAATGCTTAAATTGAAATACTAATTATTTAAAATCTAAAACCAAATGAAAAAAATAACGAAAAGAAAAACATTAATTTTATTATCAATTGGAATGTTTGTTATTGCGGCTTCACAAATTTTCTCTCAATATTTTGTATTGCCAGATTTTGCAAAAGGTTCTTTCATTGGAATTGGAATTGGACTCGTATTGATGTCTTTAATTTTAGGAAATTTCAAAACTGTACGTAATTAGAATCTAATAAATTGATAACAAAACATTGTTCCTGAATTTCAGAATGGAATGATTCTATTTGCAAATAGAATTGACAAAAACCAGCAAAATTGTCTATCCTAAAAGTATCGCTTACAACTACCCTACTTTTCTTGTACTAGTCCGTTGCTGAAAAACCGAACAAAAAGATAAAAAAATAAAATATGAGTATATTTCATTTCGCTTTTAAAGTAAAAGACATTGAGTCGACACGAAAATTTTATATAGAAATTTTAGGATGTAAAGAAGGAAGGTCTACTAAATCTTGGATTGATTTTGATTTTTTCGACAATCAATTATCTGCTCACGTTAGTAATAAATTTCCTGAATTGGATTATTGTGGAAAAGTAGACGGAATAAATGTTCCAATTCCTCATTTTGGGTGTTTATTAGAAAAAAGTGAGTTTGAAAGAGTTGAAAAGAAATTGAAATCGGAAAAAATTGATTTTATAGTTAAACCACAAAAGAGGTACGAAGGAAAGGTTGGAGAACAGATGACAATGTTTGTTTTTGATTATAGTGGAAACTCTATAGAATTTAAATCATTTTCAAATAATAATGAGGTGTTTTCCGAATAAAAGCCAGTAGATAAAAAGAATTGAGTTAAAAAACAACTATAATGTTCTTTTATCTGAGTAAGCTAACTGGGATAAACAAATATGAATGTAGTATATAACGAGTTGTAATTTATTACGAATAAAAAATTACGAGTTGAGTATAAAATAACAAATCTTGAAAATGAAAAAATACAAATACTTAATAGCGTCAGCTCTTTTGATTATATTAATGATTTTAATTTTTATTCCGAGAAATACAGAAAGAATCTATTTTATTTATGACAAAGATTTGAATGCTTGTAACCAAAAAATAATATGGCACGGTAGTATAAAAGATTCTTACTTAATTTGTAATCATTCAAAATTTATATATTTCAAAAAAAATCAAGAAAAGAAATCAATAATAACTAATCTGAGTAAAATAGATAATTATAAAATTCTATCAAAAGATGAGTTACTAAAAAGATTTCATAATGGAATAAAATATCGAGTAAAAAATGATTTTGATTTATTGGATAGATATAAGAAATTTGATTTTAGACTAATTATTAGAGATACTATTTTGAATAAGATAGAAATAATCCCAGTTAATAATATTCGAATTTTAATTTGAACAATATAACAAATTACAACACCGTACAAACTTAATTGCTAGGTTTAAGCACACTTACCAAAATCCTCACGGATTTTCTTGGTCAGTAAATATTTAGTAAATTAGTTGCTTAAAACACGCAACTAAACCTTGTACAAAGCCGTTGGCAACAAACTAAAAAAAACACTAGTTAAGAATAATTTTTAACCACAGAATCTCCCCAATCAGCAATGGATTGGATTAACGGAATTAGAGTTTTACCAAAATCAGTTAAGGAATATTCTACTTTTAACGGAGGTTTTGATGTATAAACCCTCCTTTTTATTAAACCATCTTCTTCTAATGCCTTTAGCTGTAAGCTCAATGTTCGTTCAGTAACGGTAGGCATTTCTTTTCTTAATTCATTATAGCGTAAGGTTTTTTCCATTAAATGATATAAAATAACCGTTTTCCATTTTCCTCCAATAACTCCCATTGTTAAACTTGCACAACAAGGATATTCTTTACCTTTAAATTTGAGCATTTTAGATTGTGTTTCTTCCATAATAAATTATACTATCCTTTTTGACCGTTATTGCAAAGATAAAATACTATACTTAGTTTTGCAACTATAAAAAGTATAGTAATTAAAAAATTAAAGTATTATGAATTTAAAAGAAACACTAAACTGGAGATACACAACCAAAGAGTTTGACCCAACCAAAAAAATATCTGATGCAGATATGCTTGAAATTAAGAATTTATTAAGAATGAGTCCATCAAGTGTAAATCTTCAACCTTGGCATTTTATAATTGCTGAAACCAAAGAAGGAAAAGAAAGAATGGCAAAAGGAACACAAGGCTTTTTCCATTTTAATGAACCAAAAGTATTGAATGCATCAGCTGTTGTATTGTTTTGTTCTAAGGTTGATACAGATGAAAATTACTACAAGCATATTGCCGACACAGATGATAAAAATGGAAGGTTTCCAAATGAAGACGTAAAAAATGGATTTTTAGGTGCTGTAAAAGCGTTTGCTGGTATTCATAAATACGATTTAAAAGATCTTCAGCATTGGATGGAAAAACAAGTTTACTTAAACATTGGAAATTTTTTATTAGGTGTAGCAAGTTTAAATATTGATGCTACTCCAATGGAGGGAATTGATGTAAAAGCATTGGATGAAGAATTTGGATTAAGAGAAAAAGGCTATACTTCTTTAGTAGCTGTTTCATTAGGTTATAGAGCAACTTCTGATTTTAATTCTACCGAAAAAACACCGAAATCTAGATTATTAGAAAGTGAAATAATAACAGTAATTTAAAAAAACAGAAATAATGAAATCAATCACTTATTTAACCTTAATTCTTGGGTTTCTTGTTTCGTACAACAATCCAAAAATAGAAGAAAAACAGACAGAAAATACTGTTTCCGAATCTATAGAAAACCCAACCAATAAAATTGGTTTAAGTTCTGATATTATTTGGGAACAAATGAACCCCGCAAGAGGAGATAAAAGTCCTTTGGCTGGAACAATTTGGGGAGATAGAAAAGCCGAAGTTCCAACTGGATATATAGGGAAATTTGTAGATGGATTTTCATCACCACCTCATATTCATAATGTAACGTATCGAGCAATTGTAATGAAAGGATTAATACATAATGACGACCCAGCAGCCGAAAGTATGTGGATGCCTGTTGGCTCATTTTGGACACAACCTGCTGGTGAATCACATATAACAGCTGCCAAAGGAGAAGGAACAATGGCGTATATCGAAATCGATAATGGCCCTTATTTAGTAAAACCAACTACTGAATCTTTTGATAATGGGGAACGCCCAATTAATGTTGATGCTTCTAATATTATTTGGCTCGATCATTCCCAAACAAATTGGATTTCAACTAATAACCAATCAAAAATTAGTTTTTTATGGGGAAATGCAAACCATATGCGTGGCGTTTTTGTAAAACTTCCTAAGAATTTTAAAGGAAATATTTACAGTAAAGGAACTGTTTTTTATGGCGTAATTATAGATGGGAATGTTGATTATAAAATGCCTAATGCCAATGCTTCAACAAACTTAAACGCTGGAAGTTATTTTGAATCAACAGGAAATAGTTCACACGAAATTTCAACAACTGAGGAAGCTTTAATTTACATTAGAACTAACGACAAAATTGAAATAAAATAAAGCCAGTTGCCAACAAAATACTGTGGTGAAAAACAAGTGAAAATGTATTAATTCTAAAATTAAAAAAGAATTAAAATATAATAAACAATATGGTTTGGTTGAAATAGATGTAAATATTAAACACTACAAAGATTTTATCCTTAAAAATTTTGAGGAAACAAAAGATAGAATCCAAATTTGGATAAACAAAATTATGTTGAAAGTATAAAAACTGCTGCTAAATAGTGTATAATTCATTGCTACTTCTCTCCTACTTTTTGAAAGTCCTTTCGGACTTTACTTTGCCAGTTCGCTATGCTAGGTCTATTTGTGATTTATTTGTTAAATTTTATATCTAAACCACGCCACTAATTATACAAAATAGTTAACTATCAAAAAATAAATAACTACGCAGGCAACCTTTTCATAAAAATTTACGTCTATTAATATGAAGGGATAAACAAACCCTTATTTACAAACTAAAAATTATCAATCAATTCAAATTAAGAAATGTAATTATGAAATTAACCAAACTACTATGTTCACTTATTATAATCACTTTATTATCCAGTTGTGCATCTTCAAAAATTAATAAAACCCTTAAACAAGGAAATATCGTTCAGGAAGACTTTAAAACTACTATCCCATTTGAATACCGTAAAGGACTTATTATTCTTAAAGTAACTATTGAAAATGAAACATATGACTTTATTTTAGACACTGGAGCTTCTAACGCACTTTCAAAAGAATTGGCTGAAAAACTTAACGTTACGTCTTTAGGAAGTGAAAATATAACGGATGTTCACAAAACTAGCCAACTACTTAACTATACAAAAATAGACGATATTGAAATAGGAGGAATTCATTTTCAGAATACGATTGCTGCCATATCAGATTTTAATAGTGGTGAACTTGCTTGCTTAAATGTTGATGGCTTTATTGGTTCTAATTTAATGCGATTTGCTATATGGGATTTCGATTTTAAAAATCAAATAATTACCATAACAGATAATGAACAGCAATTAAATATTCCGGCGGATGCTATAGAATCAAAAATGTTTATTGGTACTGCGGCTAGTCAACCATCTATTATTAGCTATATAAATGGCGAAAAGGCATTAAATAATATGATTGATTTAGGTAACAATTCTACACCACATTTATCGTATTTAGATTTTGTAAAACAAAAAGAATCTAATAAAATCTCGAAGTATATATTAGGTTCTGGATATACTACTATTGGTATGTATGGAAAGGGTGAAAAGAGAGACGAGATATCTGCTAAAGTAGACGAGATAAAAATAGGTAATCATATTATAAAAAATAAGGTGATGAAGGTGAAAGATGGTAAAACAAACCTCGGAATTTCATTTTTTAAAAATTATAGATTGATTTTAAATTGGGAAGCACGAAAGGTTACAATGATTCAAGAAGGCGTTTCTAATAATACGGCATTAAATCATTTTGGTTTTATACCTAGCTTTAATGGAAATAAGGTTTTTGTAGATTTTATATATAATGATACAGCTGCATCAAAAGTGTTACAATTTGGAGATGAAGTATTACAGATTAATAGTATTGATTTTACAAACATTACTGATAACAATAAATGTGCTTTTTTTGACAAGGGTATTATGCCAAAAGGAACAGATGAAATAACCATTAAAGTATTACGTAATGGTGAAACATTAGAATTTCAGTTGAAAAAAACGTTGTTACTTTAAACAAATATAAAGCCTAAGAACAACAAAGAACTGAGTTAATAAACAAGTATATTCTTCGTTAATTTATACCAATATAATTCTGAGCCTATAAAAATATATTTAATGTTTTAATAGGCTTTTTTTGTTAAATTAGTACTTGAAAAAATGCAGCATAAAAAAGAAGTAAATAAGTATAATGTTCCTCTACCCTAGTAAGGTAATTGGGATAAACGAATATAAATGTAGTATATAACACATTGTGGTTTATATCGAATAAAAATTTAGTTCAATATTTAAATATGAGTTCTGAATTAAAAAATTGCTAAAAATGAAAAATTACGTTCTATTTTTTTTATTGATTTCACTGACAAGTTGTGATAAATATTCAAATAAAGAAAATACTAACACTTACGACATTATTAATTTAATTGCCAAAAATTCACCTTCAAGTCATCCTTTTAAATCAGGTCGCAATAAGAATTTTGATATAAGTAAATATTATATTGATAATCATTTTATTGTAGCTGTACAATCTATGATGGAGCCAATTGGAAAAACGATTGGTATGAGAGATGAAAATAGAATTAAATATGGAGAATTATTTGAAAATCTACGAACTCTTCAGACAAATGAATATATTAAAATTGACAAAATTGATTTATTTGATGATGTGAAATTTATAGCACTTACCGATAAACATATTAAAAATATGAAAGGTAAATGCGAGTTTGATGATTTTCATTTATATTTAAGTTTCTCGAGAATAGCTTTTAACTCCAATTATAATCAAGCAATTGTTGGAGTTGGAACAGCTGTAAGTTGTTTAGCTGGAGATTATGGAATGTATATATTAAAAAAAGAAAAAGGCCAATGGAAAATAGAGAAATATATACTTAAAGAGATATCATAATACAAACCACAACAACTCATATATTTATGCTTAAATTTGAACTGGTACAAACGACAAATATTCAACAAACGATTTGCTACGTCCGAAAAATCTCCGATTTTCCAGTCGCACAAATCATATAAAAGCCCGCTGTTAGCAGTAAGTCCCACAGAAAAATGAAAAAATTGCTCCATTTGATAATTATTGTAATTCTGACTGTTTTTACACAGATTGGAGGAATAATTTATTTAATGACAATTCTTATTGTAAAGTCAAATTCAGAAAATAAACGGATAAAAAGATTTTTAACCTTTTCAATAATTTACCTTTTTGCAACATTTGTGATTGTTCCATATTTGGCTAAATCATTCGGAAGAGAAAAAGTTAAAGAAACAGAAATAATCAAGGCAAATACTTTTTTTACAAAGCTCTTAAATAGAAATTACGTAAAACCAGAGTTAAATAGAACACTTGAGAAAATATCAATTGATTTTGAGAAAAAACAGAAAGGAATTAACCTTGTTTATTTAGATGCAAATTTTCCATTTATTGATAAATTCCCACTTCTTCCCCACTTGAGTCATAACGATGGAAGAAAAATTGATTTATCACTTATATACAAATTAGAAAACGGAGAAATCACAAATAAAAAACCTTCAATTAGTGGATATGGAGTTTATGAAAATCCGAGAGAAAATGAGATAAAACAATTTGAAGTTTGTAGAGAGAAAGGTTATTGGCAATATGATTTTCCTAAATATCTAACATTTGGAAAAATAAATAGAAAAATTCAATTTTCAGATAAAGCTACAAGTGATTTGATTAATTCAATTACGAAACAACCAGAGATTGGGAAAATATTCATTGAACCACATTTAAAAAATAGAATGAAATTAATGAGTAATAAGATTAGATTTCAAGGTTGTAGAGCAGTTAGACACGATGATCATATTCACATTCAACTAAAATGATTAAAAACCCTACTGGGAACACCTCATAAAATTTATACTTGCATTTGAACTAGTTTAAACGGCAAACATTTAACAAACGATTTAATACGGCAGAAAAATCTCCGATTTTTCTAGTCGCACAAATCTTATAAAAACCCGTTGGCGGTAATTTAAACAAAGACACAAAACAAATATGATGAAATATCTTAGTAGAATCAGTATAATTATGCTTTTTCTTGCCCCTACATTACTTTTAGGACAAGTAAAGAAAACGGAAGTACTTGTATTTGGAACAGCTCACCTTAGTCAAATGCAAAACTTTGAGATAAAAATGCTTGACAAAGCTATTGATAAACTTGATAATTTTGAATTTGATGTTGTTTGTATTGAAAAAATGCAAGGTCAACTTTTATATGATATAAAGTGTAGGAATAATCCTGTTTTTAATGGAGTAGTTAACGGGAGGTGGGGTAAGCCTTATCTTACTATTGCAGATACTATTTAGAAAGTAAACGGAATTAATTTTATAGAAGCTCAAGCGGTCATAGAGAGAATCAAAAAGAAGAATGAATTGTCAGTTCAAGATAGGAAAGTTTTATTTGATAATTATTTAGCTATTACTGATATTCCGTCTGCTACTTTGCAATATCAATATCTTTTATCTGAGAATTATGAGTTTTCTGAGTTTTCTGAGTTTGACAAGTTTCTTATTACTCAGATTCAACAAGAATTAAATAGTAACAGCGAATTCTATACTTTGGCTGTACCTGTGGCATTTCATCAGAAACTTAATTCTATAGAAGCCGTTAATGATTTCCAAGATGAAGCACTGCTCTTTAATTATTTTCCGAATTTTGGACAAGATTGTCAGAGCAGAGCGGAATTACTATCTAAGATATCTCAAAAGCCTGTTTATAAAAAAATGAGTGAGCTAACTATTAGAGGTGTTGAATCAAAAGATTTATCAGATTTATTTCTTTTTTTAAACAGTGATGAGTATAAATTACAAGATAAAAAAGGACAATGGGAAATATGGTTTGAAACGCAATTTGAATCAGGTTCAGATAGAGCAAGATATTCTTTGTGGGAAATGCGTAATTTGCAGATTACATCAAATATACTAAATGTAATTGCTAAAAATTCAGGTAAGAGAATATTGGTAATAATTGGTTCATCTCATACAAGCTTTATTGAGAAATATCTTCATCAAATAGAGGATATTGAAGTTTTAACTTATGTGAGATGAGAAAAAACTACTGCTAACATTTTGTATAGTTCATAGCGGGTTTAGTGCAGGTTTTGAGCATTAGAACTCGCTCGATCATTAGTGATTATTTGAAAATAAACCTCACGTAATCCGCTACGACACCATACAATTTGCCGTTAGCGCCAAGTGCAAAAGACCAATGCATAAAGTGTGTTTTTAAAGGCACATAAATGTATTCTATTAAATATATAATACATTTATATGCTTTGTTATTTTATATACGATACAATACTGTACAGCAATAATTAAAGTTATAGGAGACCGTATAAAAATTTCAGAAACCCCTTATTCTCAACTTGTTTTAGAATCTGACCTTTATTATTTCCAACTATTTTGAAAACCTAATACAAATTTAGGTGTCAATAATTTTACTTTTTAGATATACATATATTTTAATTATTATAAGGTATGGATTTCTACTTCCATCCACCACCAAGTGCTCTGTATAACTGAATTATAGCCAATAATTCTTGTTGTTTATCAGAAATACCATCTAATTGAGCAGATAATAAGTTGTTTTGTGTTGTTAGAACATCTGTATAGTTGGTATTAGAAGAATATTTTAAAAGTGCTTGTGTAAATTCTACAGATTTTTCTAAAGCTGAAATTTGAGATGCTCTAGATTTTTGTTTTTCAATTGCTTTTTTATAACTAAATAAGGCATTTGATATTTCACTTCCTGCGGATAACCACGTAGATTTATAATTATAAAAAGCTTGTTGTTGTTTAGATTTATTTATTTTAAGTCGTGCCTTATTTTCACCATTAGCAAAAATAGGTTGAGTTAAACCGCCTATTAGGTTATAAAATATAGATTGATCGAAAAAATCAGATAAATTTAAAGAAGATATACCTGCATTTGCCGTAATTGTAAAAGATGGATAGAAATAGCTTTTTGCCATATTTACATCTTCAAAAGTAACTCTAAAGGCCAATTCAGCTTCCTGAATGTCTGGTCTATTTCTTAAAAGTGATGTAGGTATTCCTATTTTTAAATCAGAAAAAGCAGTCTGTTCCTCTAATGAGGTTCTTTCTATTGCACCTGGTAATCTTCCTAACAATATAGAAAGTGTATTTTCTTCTTGTAAAATACTCATTTCAATATCTGGAATAGATGCTTCTATGGCATATCTACTTGCTTCACTTTGTACAACAGCTGAACCATCAACTACTGCAGATTCTTTAAGGTATTTCATTGTTTCCTGATCACCTATTCTATTCTTTAGGGTTCGTTTCGTTATTGCTAATTGAGCATCAAGGGCTAACAAATTATAATAATGTTGTGAAATATCAGATATTAGCTGTGTTTGAATTACTCTAGTTGCCGCTTCTGTTTTTAAGAATGAAGCTAAAACAGATCTTTTATTGCTTCGTAATTTTCCCCAAATATCCAATTCCCAACTGCTTTTCAATTGTCCTATATATGAAGTTGAATTTAAGCTTACATTATTTATTGCACCGCTTGAAGCTGCTTCTGATATTCTAGATCTTGTTACTTGAGCATTTCCATCTAAACTAGGAAAAAAGGATAGTTTTGCTTGAGTTAAACTAGCTTGTGCTTGATTTATATTTTCTAAAGCAGACTTTAAGTCTAAATTATTTTGCAATCCTTCTTCAATTAATTTTTGTAAAATACTATCTGAAATTATTTTCTTCCAAGGAAACATGGCAATTGAAGAAGTATCTTGTATAAGAGTGTCTCTATAATTTTCAGAATATTCTGATTTTGGAATTGTATATTTTTTATTTACGACACCGCAAGAACTGATTACTAAAAGTGTTATTACGGCAAATGTTATATATTTTAAAATGCTATTCTTCATGTTTATAATTTATTTAGTAAGTATTGATTCATCATTTTCACCCCAATAGTGATTTGGTATGCCAACTAATTTTTCTTGAAGTGTTTGGAAGATGATAAAAAGTACTGGTATAACTAATATTCCTAAAATTGTACCAATTAACATACCTCCAATAGCACCTGTACCAATTGTTCGGTTACCTACAGCCCCAGCACCTGTAGCAATTATTAAAGGAAATAATCCGAAAATAAATGAAAATGACGTCATTAAAATTGGTCGGAATCTAACGGTGGCTCCATCTATAGCAGATTGAAGAATAGTTTCTCCCCCTCTTCTTCTTTGTAAAGCAAATTCTACTATTAGAATACCATTTTTTGCCAATAAACCAATAAGCATAACTAATGTAATTTGTATATAAATGTTGTTACTAATTCCTAATAAATTTGCAAATATTAAAACTCCAGACAGACCGGCTGGTACAGATAGCAATACACATATTGGAAGTATAAAACTTTCATACTGTGCACTTAAAAAGAAGTAAACAAATATAAAAGACAATATAAATATATATAAGGTTTGGCTACCTGCTGAAATCTCTTCTCTGGTGATACCTGAATATTCATAACCATAACCGGTTGGTAAGGTTTGTTCTGCTACTTCTTCAATAGCGCTAATAGCATCACCTGAACTGTAACCTGAGTTGGGAGCTCCACTTATTTTTGCCGCTGTAAATAGATTAAAACGGGTTAAACTTTGTGGTCCATAAACTCTTTCTAAGCTTATAAATTCAGTAATAGGTGCCATAACACCGTTTTCTTTTTTCACTTTAATAGCATTTAAACTTTCAAGATTGGCTCTAAAGTTTGGCTCGCCCTGATAAATAACACGGAATTGCTTTCCAAATTTATTGAAGTTTGAAGCATATACCCCACTTAAATAACCTTGCATTACACCTAAAACGCCTTCTACATCTAAACCTGCAAGCTTGGTTTTAGCAACATCTACAATAACTTCGTACTGCGGAAAAGTTGGGTCAAATGTTGTGTTAGCGTACTGTATTTCCGGTCGTTTGCTTAATGCTTGTATAAAATCTTGACTAACATCATAAAGTGCATCTACAGTACCACCACTTTGATCTTGCAACTGTATCTCAAATCCGTTACTTAAACCAAATCCAGTTATAGTCGGTGGAGCAAAAAATATAATTCTAGCATCTTTAATACCTGCTGTTCTTGCAAACAACTGTCCAATGATATCTTGTACAGATTGCCCTTCTCCCATACGTTCAGCCCAAGGTTTTAATTTTAAAATAAACATACCATAGTTTGATCCAGAACCGCTCATAAAGCCACGACCGGTAGATCTTAAGAACGATTTTACTTCAGGAATATCTTCAACGATTTTCTGTAATTCATCCAAAACTTCGTCTGTTCTTTCCATAGATGATGCCGCGGGTAAACTGACATCGGCAAAAATACTACCTTGATCTTCATCGGGCACGAATCCTGTTGGTGTAGTGTTCATAAGGTAAGCAAACACACCAATAAAAACAATAATGATTCCAAAAGCAAACGTCTTTTTACGAATGAAAAATGTGACTATATTTTTATATTTATGGGTGGTTTTTTCAAACCCTACGTTAAATGCCATATAAAAACGTTGAGCATAACTTTTTGATTTATGTTCCTCGTGTGGTTTTAATAGTAATGCACATAAGGCAGGACTCAAGGTTAATGCATTAACGGCAGACAAAATGATGGCAATGGTAAGTGTTATACCAAACTGTTGATAAAATACCCCAGAAGAGCCACTAATAAATGTTACTGGAACAAATACTGCCGCCATAACCAAGGTAATAGAAATAATGGCCCCAGAAATTTCACTCATAGCATCTATACTCGCTTTTCGGGCAGATTTATAACCAGAATCCAATTTAGCGTGTACTGCTTCTACTACAACAATAGCATCATCTACCACAATACCAATAGCAAGCATTAGAGCAAATAAGGTTAATAGATTAATGGTAAACCCAAATAAACTTAAGAAAAAGAAAGTCCCTACAATAGCCACAGGTACTGAAATAGCAGGAATTAAAGTAGAACGCCAATCTTGTAAAAAGATAAATACAACAATAAAAACCAGTATAAAAGCCTCGATTAAAGTGCGAATTACCTTATCAATAGATGCATCTAAAAAGTCGTTGGCATTTACCATTTCGGTATACTTTACACCTTCAGGGAAGTTTTTGGAAGCTTCTTGTAATATTTCAATCGATTGTTCTACAACATCTTGTGCATTAGATCCTGCAGATTGTGCGATGGCAACACCAATACCTGGGTTACCATTTATAAATGTATCCGTACTGTACGATTGTGACCCTAATTCAACTCTGGCCACATCCTTTAAGCGTAGAATACGTCCATCATCTGTAGTCTTGATAATGATTTCTTCAAAATCTGTAGCGTTTTGCAGTTTACCCTTGTATTTTAAAGTGTATTGATATGCTTGATTTCCTTGCAAACCTAATTCACCTGGTGCAGCTTCTAGGTTTTGATCGTTAAGTGCTATGGTGATATCGGATGGAACTAAACCATAGTTTGCCATAATATTTGCCTTTAGCCAAATACGCATACTGTAATCCTTAGCTCCAAAAGCTTGGGCACTACCAACACCATCTACCCTTTTTAATACGGGTACGAGATTGATTTCGGCATAATTCTGGATAAATTCTTCATCATAATTTTCATTTTCACTGTATAGCCCAAAAATAAGTACATTACTACTTTGTTGTTTTTTTGTAGTAACACCAGATTGTGTAACCTCTGAAGGCAATAAATTTGTAGCAGTAGACACACTATTTTGAACATTTACTGCTGCAATATCAGGGTCGGTACCTAATTCAAAATATACTGTTATACTAGCAGAACCGCTAGTTGCTGTAGAAGTCATATAGGTCATGCCCTCTACACCATTAATAGCTTCTTCTAAAGGAACGATAACACTATTTAATACCGCTTCTGCATTAGCACCATCGTAAGAAGCAGAGACTTGTACAGTTGGTGGTGCAATATCAGGATATTGAGATACTGGTAATGTGGTTATTCCGATAACTCCTAAAATCAAAATGATAATAGAAATTACCGCCGAAAGCACCGGTCGTTTTATAAATTTATTAAACATAATTTCTATTTTATTGGTTAGTAGATGTTACTTTTTTGGTGATTTGCTTTAAAGCTTTTATATCACTTTCTTTTACTTTAACTGGTTTTATTTCTTTACCACTAGATAAGCCAGAAATACCTTCAAGAACTACTTGGTCGCCATCTTTAAGTCCTGCTGTAACAATGTACGCTTGTCCTGAATTTGTTGCGGTTACCGTAATTTTTTTAGATTGAACTTGAGATTGGTCGTTTACCAAATACACATAAACGCCACCCTGTATTTCGTAAGTAGCAGATTGTGGAATTAAATAAGCACCTTCAATTGTTCTGGGTAGTTGTATGGTAGCACTATTACCCGTTCTTAATAAATTATCTGGGTTGTTAAAAATAGCACGAACATTAAACGAACCGGTTTCTTCGTCTACTTGCCCACTAACAGTTTGAATTTTTCCTTTCTGATTGAAAGCTGTATAATCTGGAAGTAATAGAGAGACCTCATTCATACTTTTTAATAAGCCTTCTTTTGTAAATTCTAAGTACGTTTTTTCGTTAATCGAAAAATATGCATATACCTGTTTAATATTAGAAACTGTGGTTAATGGCTCTGTAATATTACTATTAACCAAACTTCCTAGTTTATAAGGTAACGAACCAATATAACCCGAAACAGGTGCCTTAATTTTAGTATAATTAAAGTTCGTTTGTGCATTAGAATAATTGGCTTGTGCTTGTTCTAAAACTGCTTTTGCTGCTGTAAGGGAGTTCTCGGTAGAAGTTAATTCGAACTTGCTAATAATTTCTCTCTCCACTAATGGCTTTGCTTTCTCTACATTAACCTGTGCAGAACTAACATTGGCTTTTGCACTGCTAACAGCTGCCTTTGTACTTAAAAGTTCTTGTGCGTATTCAGGGGCATTTAATGAAAAAAGTAGTTGACCTTTTTGTACATATTCACCTTCATCTACATGTACTTTTTCTATAAAACCTTCTACTTTTGGGAAAATTTGAATGTTTTCAGTACCTTCAATGGTTACTGGAAATTCTCTGTAAAGTTCTATGTCTTTTTTTGCTACGGTCAATACCTTGTAGTTTTCTACACCGCTACCAAATTCTGGCTTTCTTTCATTATTACACGATGTAAATAATATAGCTATGAACAATAAATAGCAATAGTTCTGTATGTTAATTTTTTGATATTTCATATTCTGTTTATTTGTTATTTTAATTGGAATTGTAAAAATCTATTTTTAATAAATAGTAGTTAAAGTGGAATAAATGAATTCGAATAACACATCTAAATTTAGGTTGAATTTATAGATAGATTTTTTCTAATTTGTGTTTGTGCGTTTACTGTATATTTTTTTACTAAGAGTAGTGATACAAAAGCAGCAATACTATCACTAATAGGAAAAGCTATCCAAATACCTATTAAGCCATAATTATAATTTAGTAAATACGCTATTGGAATAAATAATATAATGGGGCGTAGTAGTGCTAAAAAGGCTGCTGTTTTATTCTTTTGAATCGCCTGAAAATATCTAGTTATTATTATTTGAACAGCATAAAATGGAATTGAAATAGCAAATATTTGTAAAGCCTTTTTTGTAATAGCGATTACATTTTGGTTCCCATTACTTTCTATAAAAACACTTGTAATTTGTTTTGGAAAAAACTCCAAAACCAAAAGACCAAAAATGGTTATTATACCGACTGTTTTTATAGCAAGTTCTAATGTTTTACGTGCTCTATCAAAACGTTTTGCACCATAGTTAAAACTTATAATAGGCTGCATTGCGTCACCAGTACCTAAAGCAATCATCATAAAAAAAACGTTTACCCCAAATAGTATTCCCATAGCCGCAACACCATCAGTTCCTCCAGAATTTAATAATAAACTATTTGCTAACACATTCTGAAAACTAATTGCTATATCCATTAAAAACGGCGCTAAGCCCACAAGCAATACAGGAAAAATAATTGATTTTTGTAGTCTTATTTGCTTCCATTTCAATTTCACTAAACTTTTTCCACTTGCATAATATCTAATTAAAAGGATAGCATTTGTAGCCTGAGCAATTATAGTGGCTAATGCAGCACCACGAATACCTAAATTGAATATTTTCATAAAAACATAATCTAAGCATAAGTTTATTACACAAGAAAGCACTAGAAGTTTTGCAGGAAATGTTGGATTTCCTTCGGCTCTACATGTAAATTCTAAAGCCAGAAAAAAACTAAGCGGAAATCCTAAAATTATGACTAATAAATAATCTGCAGATAAATTTAATAAGGTACCACTTGCTCCAAATAACTCCAATAAGGGCTTGTAATAAATAAGACCAAGTCCAGTAAAAAGTAACATAACTAAGAATAGACATGCAATAACGTTTCCTAAAATAGTACTTGCTTTTCTAGGTTGAGATTCTCCTAAGTATTTGGCAATTAAAATTCCAGAACCACTACCAAACAACAATATTAATCCAAATTGAAAGAGTGTAACCGGAAACACCATAGTTACTGCTGATAGTCCTTCAACACCCACATATTGACCAACAAAAATACGATCAACAAAATTGTAAAGTGCATTTATTAACATCCCTAAAACTGCAGGACCAACAAAGGCAAATAGTAGTTTAGGTATAGAATCATTTATTAAGGAATATTTTTCCTCAGTAACCATACTTTTTTCAGAAACTTCATTTTTCTTAGGCTTTAAGAATAGAATTGTATTTTTAAATATGTGTATTAAATTACTCATTCACCGTATTATATCTGTTTACAATGCAAAGATACCTGCAGTGTAAACAGAAATATGAATTATAATTTATGTAAAAAAGATTATTATTTAGGTTTTGTGTACTTTTGTACATCGCATTTAAAGCATGAAAAATGAAAATATTTAGAGATATCAATTCATATTTTTTAAACCATACACAACCTGCAAATGATTATGCTAACAGTTTTTTTATACGAAAAATAGCTAGTGATATGAAACATGTAGTACCCGATGATGAATTTTGGGAACCTCATAAGCGTGATTTTTTTGAGATTGCTATTCTACATACAAGTAATACGAATATCCAAATTGGCAATCAAACAATGAATGAGTTAAAGAATAGTTTAGCCATTGTTTCCCCTTTTCAAGTCATTAATTATAGTGTAGTACCTCCTAATAATGACTATGGATATATTATATATTTTAACACTTCTATCTTCACTAATTTAAATAAGTCATATGAGTTGCAAAACGAATTTTCGTTTTTCAAAATCCATACAATTCCTATTTATCAGATAACTGAAGATGACTTTAAAACCATATTACCCATTGCTCAAGAATTATATAAGGAATCTAGAAGTACAGCATTGCATAACAGAGAGATTGTAAGTTCTCTTTTGTTAATCTTACTATATAAAGTAAAGCGGGCTACCCAAAACAATAAAGACATAATAAGCACCAATAGGTTTGACAGTATAATGTCTAAATTTGAACAACAGATTCTTAAGGGGAACAATAAGTTCTTTTCAGTAAATGAATATGCTTCCCAAATGAATATAAGTTCAATTTACCTCACAGAATGTGTTAAAAAAGCTACAGGCAAAAGTGCTCAAAAAGTAATTATAGATTATAAAATGCTGTATGCAAAAACACTACTACATCAAATGGATAAAACTGTAGCAGAAGTTGCTTATGCTTTAGATTTTAATGAAGTGGCTAATTTTAATCAATTTTTTAAACGAAATACAGGAATGACAGCTACACAATTTCGAAATAGATAATATTAATTATTTTATGAGATACATAATTTAAAAGTTTAATTTTTCCTTTTTAATGTAGGTTTAAATCTGAATTTGTGTGCTTAAAATTTATTTATGAAAGGATTGATAAAACAAAAACATACCAACTAGTATTTATTTTAATATATTTGCAATAAATAATATGTATTAAAGTACAAAATAACCATCAGAATTTTGAGTATTTAAGCTGTTTTGCAAAAATGCTTTTAAACCTACTAGCATAAATTATATAATAAAGGTTTGTAAAATGACGATGAAAATTTTTTATGACCATTACATAAAATAAACAACATCTTAGTCTTTAACTTATAGTGTTAAAATTAAGATAAAGGATGTATTACAGAATAATTGTTCCATTAGATATAATAAAAAACACATATTTGCATCAAATATGGCTTTATGGATACTTTATTTTTTTCCAAATCTAAACAAAAAATGATATTAGTAAACATACAACCTTACTTGAATTTTTTAATATTTAAACTATACTAATTAATAAATCAATAAACATGAAAATATCAAATTTAGATAACAAAACAATTGCACTACATTTATTTCGAATATCTTTCGGAATAAATTTTTTCTTCCACGGAGTGGTGAGAATACCTAACTTCGAAAAATTTGTATCAGGGATACAAAATTCATTTCAAGACAGCTTATTGCCCGAATTTTTGGTTACACCTTTAGCTTATACCATTCCATTTGCAGAATTAATTATTGGACTTTTTTTACTTCTCAATAAATTCACAAGAGAAACTATAATAGCTGCTTTTATACTTATGAATATTTTAGTAATTGGAAGCTCTTTTGTTCAAAAATGGGATTTGGTGGGATTACAAGCCACCTATATTGGGTTTTTGTTTTTACTGCTCTATTTTACAAATGACAATAAAAAAATTAAGTAATTATTATACAAGCTCTTCAATAAGAGTTTCAAAATGCTTACCATTTTATAAGCTAAAAACGACTTAAGTATAAAAGTTAACCATTTTTATATTAAACATTGTAGGTAATTAACATAAAGATTAAATATAATTTATATAATGCAAAAACTGAAAGAACAAACTGATGCTAAAATTGCCTTAGGAAGAAAAAACAACCCTGAGTTTATGAAAGGTGTTGATGAAATAATAGATGAGGCAAAAGCTTTTGAAAAAGGAAAAAATGCAATTAAAGTTGGTGAAAAAGCACCAATTTTTAAGTTGCCGAACCCTTTATCGAAACAAATAGAACTATTAGATTTATTAAGAAAAGGTCCAGTAGTTATTACATTTTATCGTGGTAGTTGGTGCCCTTATTGCAATCTTCAATTACGCGCTTTACAAAACAAGTTAAAAGAGATTCAAAAACTTGGAGCTACTCTGGTTGCCATAAGTCCAGAAGTACCTGACTCATCAATGACAAAAAATGAAATTAATGAAATGGAATTTATTGTATTGTCTGATCAAAATGCAAAAGTAGCTTCGCAATATGGAGTTGCTTGGGAAGTTCCAGAATTTTTATTGGAGCACATGCGAGTAGATCGCAACCTTGATTTAAAAAAAATTAATAACGGAAATAATAATGTATTACCAATTCCAGCTACTTTTGTACTTGGAAGCGATGGAATTGTGAAATGGAATTATGTGAATATAGATTATAGAACTCGTTCAGAACCTGATGAGATAATCGAAGCCTTGAAAAACCTCTCAAAATAAACTACCTACATTTATGCTAAAATAATTTCACTAAGCTACAAAGTAAATAATTTATTGTTTGCTTTTTGCTTAGTGCTTAAAGTCCTTATAAATTTTATTGATCAGTAATTATTTATTAAATTTAATGCTTAAAACACACAATTAAATCTTGTAAAACATCTTGTTTGTACTGTAAAACCATATGCTCTAAAAAAAGAAAATGAACCAATCTGAACTTATAATTTTAAATTTTAAAGAAATTAGAAAAAGAAGTATAAAACTTTGGAATGGACTACCTGAAATATATTATAATTGGAAACCTGACGCAAAAGCAATGAGTGCATCAGAAATGATACGTCACGTTTTGGAGGCTGATTATGGGTGGAATATTATTATTAACCAAGGAGATATGACAAATTATAAAACACCTTGGAAAAACCGACCATTTACAAATCTAAAAGAGGAACTTGAATTTGCTAAGCCTTTTAGAGAAACATTTTTAGAAAGTATTCAACAATTTTCTGATAATGATTTAAACCAAACGGAAATAGTTCACCCAGGAAATGGAAGTAAGAAAATTCTTGTAAACTATTTGCTACGGATTGGATATCACGAATCTGTTCACGCCGGTCAATTCCTGTCGTATTTAAGAGCAATGAATATTGATAGACCAAATTTATGGGATTGAAAAAATAGGACTTCTAACATTATAATTATAAAGGATTTAACTACGTTTACATCCACTCGAAATTGCTAAAGTTGCTGTCAAACCAAAATTAAAAGACGCTTATTTTATATTGTTACGAATAAAGCTGAAGAAAAAAAATAATGGAAATAGAAAAAGGAACAATTCACGATATTGAAAAATTGAAAGCAATAGCTGAACGCACTTTTGTAGAGACTTATGCATCAAAAAACAGTGAAGAAAATTTGTCTGAATATTTAAAAAAAGCATTTTCAATAGACAAATTAAAATCTCAACTAAATGATAAAAATTCAGAATTCTACTTTGCTAAATATGAAAAAAAAACAATTGGATATTTAAAAGTTAACACCGGAACATCTCAAACTAATTTTAAATCTAAAAACGGACTTGAAATAGAACGAATTTATGTGTTGAAAGAATTTTATGGTAAAAAAGTAGGACAAATTTTTTGCGATAAAGCAATTAAATTAGCAAAAGAGAAAAATACCGATTATGTTTGGTTAAGTGTTTGGGAGCAAAACCCAAGAGCAATCCGTTTTTATGAAAAAAATGGATTTATAGCAGATGATAACCTTATTTTTAAACTTGGAAATGATAGACAGATTGGCATAATGATGAAATTATATTTAAATAAAAAGTCAGTAGCTAACACATAAAACTGAACTAAATTTAAGTAACTATAGCAATCTTATTGCTCGCTTCTCTCCTACTTACAATAATTCTTATGGTTTCCTATTCTATTTATACTTAGTAAATTAGTCATTTAAATACCTTACTTAATAATACTATAAATCCGCTCATTCAATAAACAATTTTCCATTTAACACTACTAGTTTTCATTCACCAACTGTTATAAGCATTATCAAAAATTAATCACTAAAATAATACCAACTATTTTGATTATAAATATGAATAGCATACATTTGTAACCTAAAGGTTACTTTTTAAGTAGTAAAGGTTATTAAATAATTGATAAATATGGAACATACACAAATTGAAAAATTAGATAAATCGAGGTACAACATGTTAATTTGGCTAACCATTGGATTTAGTTTGTACTTTGGAGAGGCAATTTTAAAAGAGTTTATTGATGGAAAAAATATTCTATTATTTGTTAGATTATTAGGGGTAATTGGTATGGTACTTTTTCTGAAAAGTACTTTTATGAGCCTTAAAATTATCAAACAAATAAAACAAGATTCTAAGCTAAAGCAGGCATTAAATAATGAACTGCATAAATTATATGTTTTAAAATCTTTTAGAATTGGATTTTTGACTTTTCTAACATTGATAATTGGTTTTATGATTCTATCATTTTTTAAAGAAATGCCACTATTAGTTGTTCTTGAAATTATACTTTATTTTGGAATGCTTTCTACTTTTATTTCTGGATTGATTTATAATAAAAACTAATCTAAATGGGAGGTTTCGAGCTAAAAAATCAAATTAAGGTACAACGAGCTATTAAAAATATAACACAGGCAGAATTAGCGGCTGAAATTGGTGTAACAAGAAAAACAATTAATACAATTGAGACTGGAAAATTTGTACCCTCAACTATATTAGCTATAAGATTGGCTAGATTTTTTAATATTAATGTAGAAGAATTATTTGAATTGATTGAAGAATAAAAACGAGCTTTAATAGCTGATATAATTCATTGCTAAGTTTTTGTCGTTTTACATTAAAATATACTAACTTTAAGCTTCTATTTTCTTTACTATAAATTAGTAAATGAACGTACCAAATAAACTCAGGTATTAATTTTCATATTAAAAACAAATATTATGAAAGAAGTAAAGTATTCTAAAATTTATCGAATAATTCATTGGGCAATAGCTGTTTCATTTGTGCTATTGCTACTTACTATTTTTTTACGTTTAACGTGGTTAAATAAATTTAATGTTGCAGCTATTATACAGGAGTATCTGAGTGATACCGACCAAATATTAACTCAAGAACAACTCATTGTTTTAGCAAAAAAAATAAGACAACCAATGTGGAATTGGCATATTTATATTGGTTATGTTTTAGTTGGACTGTTTAGTATTCGTTTTGTACTTCCTGCATTAGGACATATGAAATTCCAAAATCCATTTTCAAATACATTATCCCTAAAGGAAAAATTTCAGAAATGGATTTATATTATTTTTTATGTATGTGTAATTATTTCTTTGGTAACAGGACTAATTATAGTATTGGGACCAAAAGACCTAAAAAAACCAATGGAGGAAATCCATATACTAAGTATTTATTACTTGCTAGCTTTTATTGTAATCCATTTTGCTGGAATTTTAATTGCTGAATTTACAGATCAAAAAGGAATTATATCACGAATTGTAAGTGGAACAAAAGACAAGAATTAAAAAGTACGAAAGAATTATAACGGTAATATATAATTCAGTTGAACGTACTATATCCAAAGAAATATTTGATACTGAAAATGAATAAAAACACTAAATTTACAATTGTACAATGGCTTACAATTGGACTTGTCATTTTGTACTTACTTTGGGAATTTATTATTTTAACTTCTTGGAAAGAAAACACAAAAGGTCCATTATTACGTATAGATCTTATAGTTATCTATCCTTTAATTTTAATAGGAATAGTTGTATCTCTAAGGCAATTTTTTAAAAAATAAGAGTATTTATAAAAACCTTAAACCATACGCAAAACTGTTGGCTGTATTGCAAAAATAATCTTGCTGAAAACAAAATATGAACTTAAACCAAATAACTGTTCCATCGTTAGATTTAACAAAATCAATTCCATTCTATGAAAAATTAGGATTGAAATTAATTGTAAAATCGTTGCCTCATTACGCCAGATTTGAGTGTCCAGAAGGAAATGCGACTTTTTCCATACATCAGACTGAAAAACTGCCAAATGGAGATGGAATTTATGTGTATTTTGAATGTGAAAACCTTGACGAATATGTTACCGAATTAATAAATAAAGGAATAGAATTTGAACAAAAACCTATTGATCAAAGTTGGTTATGGCGCGAGGCAAGATTAAAAGATGTAGATGGAAACCAACTTATTTTATTTTATGGCGGAAAAAATCGAACAAATCCGCCTTGGAGAATTGATTAGAAATAACAAAACCAGCTACCTAATATAATTTATTGCTCTGTACGCTCCTACTTACTAAAATTACTTACGCCAGTTCTCTACGCTTGTATCTTGTAGATTTTCTATTCGGTTTTTTTTGCTAAATTAGGTGCTTAAACACACATAAAAATAAAGTCTCCCCTATTATTTATAAGCAGAACAACGCAGGTAGACAATTTTGAATTGATAGCATACAACTAAATGAAGCCTAGAATAGAACTACTAAAAGATAAAAAACTGATTGGTTATAAACTAAAAATGAGCTTAACCAACAATAAAACAGCTCAATTATGGGGACAAATGGCACCCAAAATTAAGGATATTAAAAATAGAGTAAGCACTGATAAGATTTCAATGCAAATTTATGATGCTTCATATTATAAAACCTTTAATCCTAATAATGAATTTGAAAAATGGGCAACAGTTGAAGTGCATAACTTTAACCATACACCTAAAGATATGGAGACTTTTATTTTAAGTGGTGGTAAATATGCTGTATTTGATTATAAAGGGTCAAGTGCTGATAACAGTATTTTTCAGTATATTTTTATGTCTTGGTTGCCAAATTCAGAATATCAATTGGATAACAGACCTCATTTTGAAGTACTAGGCGAAAAGTATAAAAATAATGACCCAAATTTTGAAGAAGAAATATGGATTCCAATAAAAAAGAAATAATGTTAATCTAAACGCAATATTTAATGAAACTATTAGAAAAAGCAAAAGAATACGCTATAGAAAAACATAGAAATTCAAATCATACATATGACAAATACCATTACGATTTTCATTTAAATATGGTGTTTGAAATAGCCAAAAAATTTATCTATTTAGTAGAGCCAAGTGAACAAGAAAATGTATTAGCTGGATGTTGGGTTCACGATATAATTGAAGACGCAAGAGAGACGTATAATGATGTTAAAAAAGAAACGAATGAAACCGTAGCTGAACTTGCTTACGCTTTAACTAATGAAAAAGGTAGAAATAGAGCAGAAAGAGCGAATGAAAACTACTATAAAGGAATTAGAGAAACTAAGAATGCACCATTTATTAAATTTTGTGATAGAATTGCAAATGTGACACATTCAAAAAATAATGGTTCACAAATGTTTGAGAAATATAAAGATGAGAATGAAGATTTTATAAAAAAAATATATGTTACTGAATGTGAGGAGATTTCGGTATATTTAAAAAATCTATTTAATAAAAATCACAAAGCATAAGGAATATAACTAATTAATTGCTAGCTCCTCACCTACTTATTTAAGTTTTTACAACGTAATAAAATTTATTTTTGAAAAGAATAAATAATATTATGAATCGCCATATTTAAATTCATTTTAAATTAGTGATAACCATTTTTATAAAACTCTTTTTTTATTAAATTAGTACTTTAAAAAAATTGCAACATCAAAAAACATAGAACAACTTTAAAGTTTGTTTATCTGGGTAATGTACTTTGGATAAACGGATATAATATGAATATATAACAAGTTAGGGCACATTAGACAAAACAAACTGAATGACAGAAAAGACAAACCAATTCACCGGACCAAAAAAATATTTAGAAAAAAGCTTTTTGGAAGAATTGAATTATAAAATTTGGTCGACTAAAGCATCACGATTTAATGCTGATAAAAGACTAAAACTTAAAGCAAAATTATCCAATATTAGTTTGGCATTCTTATCCGCATATTTGATTATTGCGAGTTTGATTTCTGTCTATAACATAAATACTGGAAATAATGAAAACATTATTAATTACGTCATTACAGCTTTATCGATTTTAGTTTTGGTAGTTAGCCAATTTGAGAATGCTCAAGATTATAAATTGAATGCACGAATATTTCACGATTGTGGACTTGAATTATCAATTCTTTATAATGACTTACGAGTATTTAAAACTTTAAAGAAAAAACCATCGGAATATGAAATATATTCATTTGGAAAAAATCTGTCTGAAAAATATCAAAATGTGTTACGGAATTACCAAAATCACGCACCAATTGATTATGATCTGTTCCAGATTAATAATATAGATTATTTTGAAAAGGTAGCACCGAAAAAAGTTACGCCTGAAAACATAAAGAAAGTTAAACGCAGATATAATTGGGAAGTTTATGGGTGGTATTCAATTATGATAATTGCTCCACCAATTTTAATTACAGGAATTATTTTAATTGCTAAATGCATAAATAACGTGCCCTAACAATGTATAACCGCAATTATGGCGGATTCGACTACGTCCGAATCCACTCGGAATTGCTAAAGTCTGTGCTAAACCGAAAATTAACGCATATAAACCCATAACTGACGGTTATACGAGACCGTTGTAAAACATATGAGAGAATCATATTAATATTAAAAAAAACTATTGAAAATGAAAAAACTATTAACATCAATTACCTTATTATTAATTATAAATGTAAACGCTCAAAATTGGAAATTTGAATCAGGAAAATCTGATTTTGATGGAAAATACAAAACTTCATATGTTATTGGAAAAGGAAATAATTTTCCTTACAACAAACCAATGTTAACAATAAACAAATTTGACAATAATGAAAACTTAAACTTTTATGTTTCTGGAGCAGGTTATTTTCAAGAAGGTACTAATGCAGGGATTAAATTTGTTTTCGATAATGAACCTAATGTTATTTATTCTTCATATTCATTTACATTTTCATCAGATGGAAAAATAATATTTTTTGATACATTTAATGACCCAAATTCTTCATTTAAGATTAGTAAATATGAATTTCTTGAAAAATTAAAAAAAGCATCTAAACTTTCTATTAGAACTTTTGACAAATACGGAAGTAATGATATTGTTTTTTCTTTAACAGGTAGCACAAAAGCAATAAATTTTATAATACCAGAAAAAGAAATTAATGATAAGATTGCTCTTATTGAAAACTTAAGAATTAAAGAAAAGGAAAAAGAAAAACTTATAAATGAAAAGGTCGCGAAAATAGTTGAAATTGCTAAAAAAGAAAAAATGGGTGAAACCTATTTATCTATACTTGAATCCACAATAGAAAAGGAATACAAAAACGGAAAGTCTTATAAGACAATTAATATTAAACCAACAAGAAAGAAAAGTATGTTTGAAACATATGGATACGTTGATGTTTATGGAGTTTTAGAAAACGGAGAAGAAGAAGAAATATATGGAACTTATAAAGTAGAAATGTACTCTCCAATATTTGAAAAAAGAGAAGAAGAAAAGCAACTAAAAGCAGAAAAGGAAAAAATAGAAAAAGACAGAATCTATAGTTTATTGGAAAAATATAAAATTATTGAACTAAAAGATTTTATATTAGAAAAAATAATTGAAGAGCAAAAAAGAACATCTTTAAAAAAATGGAAACTAAATGAAGTTAAAAATGTTAATGCTATTTTTTCAGAATATAAATATGGTAAAGTATGGAATCTAAAAATTATAATTAATTTAGAAAATGGCGAAAAAATAGATAAAGATGAATATATCTATTCATTAAAAATCACAAAAAAACAATTGAAAGGAATTGGTGCAAAATTACTTGAAGAATTTTAAAAAAAATACGTTTTCCAACAAAGTACTGTGGTAACAATAAGTAAATTCTTCGTTAATTTATGACATTATAATTCTGGGCCTATAAAAATATATTTAATGTTTTAATAGACTTTTTTATTAAATTAGTACTTTAAAAAAATTGCAACATCAAAAAATATAAAACAACTTTAAAATTTGTTTATCCAGGTAACTTACTTGGGATAAACTAAGATAAACGAAGTATATAACAAGTTGGCAACTATTAATTAACTGAAATTTCACTTCAATGATTATTCTAACATATATATTGATTACAATACTAGTTATTGGAATAATCTTAGTTTTAAAAAAAACTAAAACAAAAAAGGAAGTTTATGAACAACCTGAAAGAAATGTAAGAAAAATAATACGATTTGGCGATAAAGCGGGATTTATCGGATTAATGGAATATTCTCCAAACGAAAATTTTTGTGTTTACTATTCTGATGGACATTATGAAAAATCTAATTGGAAATTAGGAAACTTGGCATTATTTGAAAATGAAGAATTAATCTTCAAAAAACAAATTGAGAGACCAAATAATTGTAAAGTAAATAACAACGGAACTATTATTTGTTGTGATTGGCTCAACTCTGAAACTTTTGAAGGAAATTTCATAAGCTTTGACAAAATAGGAAATGAAATTTATTCAAAAAAAACAAAAGCTAACTTAGGCTTATGCTCTATATCTGAAAATTCAGATTTTTCAATTTTTGAAACGTATAGTTCCGATAATGAAGATTCTAATAAAATATTTTTAGTTAATATTTCAACTAAAGAAACTCGTAAATTTGACAGGCCTATTTCATTCACTTCAAGTTATATAAATTTAGAAAAAGAAACTATAATTTTAACTGACAGAAATAATTGTAAAATGGAAATTAATTTTAATGGACAAGAAATTAATTCAAATTACAAAACACAACTAAAAGAAAAAAATCTTCTAAATGAACTTTTATTGTATTATGAGAAAATACCCGATAAAACAAAATTTAAAGATTCTGATTACTTAAATGCTTTAACACAAGCCGTTGAAGGAGTTCATAAAACTTACTCTTTTGGTTTTGATAAAATATACAGAAAAATAGGCGAATTTCACGAAGAAAGAAATGAAATCCAAAAGACAATTTTTTATTGGGAAAAAGCAATTAAATTAAATTCTAAAGTAGGAATTAAACGAAAATTAGAAATATACAAAAAAACAGTTGCCAACAACTCATAAAATTTATGATTACATTTAAACTAAATAATGAACTGATAAACATTCAACAAACGATTTGCTACGTCCGAAAAATCTCCGATTTTCCAGTCGCACAAATTATATAAAAACCCGTTGAGTTTAATTATGAAAAAAAATATAATTCTTACTAAAATTCATCATTCTACATATATTGATGACATGTATGAAAAAGAATATCTATATTTTAAACCACTTAAAGATTTTAGAAGTAAAAAGGATGATAAAACAGGAAGATTAGATTCTAAAGAGTTGAATGTTTCAAATATTCAAATAGATAACCTTACTTTATCAACTGAAAATAGAAAAATAGAAATGCATAAAATGTTCAAGGATTTCAAAGGACAATTTAATAAGTATTTAACCAATCCGAAAATAAACTGTTGTTCATTGCTTTGGATTGAGCTTGAGCCTGAAAAATTAAACGATTCCTTCAATGAAAAGCTTCTCGAATTTGGAGAAAAGGCATTATTGATTTTTGACTGTTTCAAATTTATTGAGATACTTGATAATTCATTGGAGAAACTCAATTATAAATATTCTAGAAAAAAAGTTGAATATTATTCTCCTAAAAATTTTAATGGAAAGCTTTCTCTACACCATAAAGATGAAAAATATGAGTATCAAAATGAATATAGAATATTAATAAGTCCAACTGATGATGAACCAATAAATATTCCGCTCCCAGGATTAAAAAAAATTAGTACAACCATTGACTCTAAAGATTTAAGAAAATTGATTGTAAAATGATAAACTATACCCTAACCGTTATAAGTATGTAAAAAAACATATAATTAAAAAAATAAATATGAAAAGAACACTACTAATATTGAGCTCATTTTTAATACTTTTGAGCTGCACACAAAACGAACTTGAAGAACAAATTATAAATCATATAAACACTCCTTTTGGCTCAAATACAGTTGGAGATTTTAATGTAAAAATTATTAATCTTAAAAAAGTTGACACACTGTTTATTAAAGACACATTACCTACTCTTATTAATACATTTGAAAATACAAAAGCAGACTTACTGAAAAACAAATTAGAACTTTTACAGTCAAAAAAAGAAGCTTTGAAAGCTATGGAAAACCTTCAGAAATCTTTAAAAGGTAACTCAAAAACGATTTTAGGAGATGATAAGGAATCATTACAAGAAAAAAATAATAAATATGAGGATGAGATTAAGGAAATAGAAAACGATATTAATTTAATTAACAATAATGAATACATAAATTCAACGTATAATATAAATTTACTTGATGACATTAATTTAATAAATAAATTTAAATCTGACACGACTAACATTGTTGCAGAAGTTTATCGAGTTAAATATTCAACAGAAGTTTTGATTGACTCTAGACGAAGAACAATAACCAGAAATTTTTACATAAAAGATGATAAAGTTATAAATAATAAATATCAATAAGAAAATCCTTTTTCTAAATGATTGATTTTTTTATAAGTAAAAACTACAGCCAACAACTCATATAATTTATGCTTAAATTTGAACTAACATTAACGACAAACATTCAACAAACGATTTGCTAGGTCCGAAAAATCTCAGATTTTCCAGGCGCACAAATCATATAAAAACACGTTAGCAAATTATCCAATGAAAACAATACGATTAAAAAATATTTCAGATTACTACTTCGATAAAGCCTGGGAACTTTATGAAGATGCCTTTCCTATTGAAGAAAAAAAAACATTGGATGAGCAAATTGTTGATTTACAAAATGACGATTATCATTTTGATGTTATAATTGAGAAAGATCAATTTGTTGGATTTAATTTATGGTGGAATTTTGAAGCATACAATTATATAGAATATTTTGCAACGTCTGCACAACATAGAAATAAAGGAATAGGTAAATTAGTTCTTGAGAAATTTATTGATACAAATAATAAGCAAATTATATTGGAAGTAGAACTACCTATATCTAATATAAATGAAAGAAGAATAAATTTTTACAAAAGAATTGGATTTAAATTAAACGAACATTATTATGAAATCCCATCTTTAAGAAAAAGTAAATCTCCATTGCAATTATTATTAATGTCCTACCCTGGTTTTATATCAAAAAAAGACGTTGATTTTTTTATTCATAAATACCATCCAATTATTTATAACAAAACCACAAAATAATTGAAATAAAATAACCAACCGATACTATGTAACAATCAATTTACTACAAATTTTTACTTTTTAGTCCCAACTATTTTTGCTAGTAATTGCATATTTTCCAGAACCTGTAAAAAAGAGTGTCAATGCACCAAAAGCATATAATAAAATTAACTCAATTTGTAAACCTCCTGTTTTAGATAAAGCAAACATATTATTAGAATGTGCCATAAATAATGCAGCTACCATTCCAAAGAAAAACACTAAAGAAGCCAATTTAGTTCTGTAACCAATTATTATTAAGAGTGGAGCTATTAATTCGGTAATAAAAACACCATAAGCTATAAATTCAGGTAAGCCCATTCCGGATAACATTCCTTTTATACCATCTAAATGTCCTAATTTTGCTACACCATGAAACAGCATTAATCCTGCTATTGTTATTCTTAAAATTAATAAACCTAAATCTGTATTTTTTTTCATTTTAAAAATTTAATTAATTACCAATTATGTAATTTGTTATTTACAGTATCCCAATACGAACCAGTTTTAAAATTACTGGTAACAAATTTATAAATATTATCTGCAGATTCTGAAGGTGTTAGCGGAGCATTTTTAAGATTACTAAGTCTTATTTCTGTTTGTACCCAGCCGGGATCTAATGCGGCTACAAATAACTTGTCTTTTAATCTATTTGAAAGGATTTTTGTATACATATTTAATGCGCTTTTAGACATTCTATATGCTACTGAATCAAAATCTAATGCATTTGCTATTGAGCCCATTTTTGAAGAAATTGTTACTATTTTTCCTTCATTTTGTATAAGTGGTATCATACTTTCTGTTAAAAATACGGTACCACTAACATTAACTTTAAAAGTAGTTTCAAAAGATTTAGAATCCGGTAAACTCGCTCCAAGATCAGGTCCTACGCCTGCATTGTTTATTAATATAGTTATTTTATGAAAGCGTTTTGCAACAAATTTTGTAAACTTTTGAATGCTTTGTTCGTTACTAATATCTAATGCAACAGCACAAAAATTTTCGTGTGCTATTGCATTAATAATTCCATTTTTACTTGTTCCAATTACAGTATAACCATTGTGTAACATTTTTTTGGTTAATGCTAAACCAATGCCTCTACTAGCTCCTGTTATTACTGCTATTTTATTCATTTATTGAAACATTTATTTTGAAATTAAATTAGTAAATTACTCGTAACGCAATGCTGTTATTGGATCTAAAGCAGATGCTTTTCTTGCAGGATACCATCCGAAAAAGATACCGGTTACAGCACATACAGCAAAAGATATTATTATTGAATACAGCGCCACACTAGTAGGCCAATTTAAGAATTTTTCTATAAATATGGTTGATGCTAATCCTAAAAGCACTCCTAAAACTCCACCAGTTATACTTATTAAAATGGCTTCAATTAAAAATTGCATTAAAATATCAGAACCTTTACCTCCAACAGCCATACGTAAACCAATTTCTTTAGTACGCTCTTTTACAGAAACATACATAATATTCATAATTCCAATACCACCTATCAATAAAGAAATACTGGCAACAGCTACTAATAAAATAGTTAACATTTCACTGGTTGAACTAAACGTTGAAATTAATTCTTCCATAGAACGCACCGTAAAATCATCTTCTTCATTATCCATTAATTTATGCTGAGAACGTAAAATTTCTGTAATTTCTTCTACTGCAGCAGGCGCATCGTCTTCACTAATTGCAGATGCCATAATATCATTTACATGATCAATAGCTAAAATACGTTTTTGCACAGTGGTATATGGAGCAATTACTACATCATCTTGGTCTTGACCAAACGTGTTTTCCCCTTTTTCTTCTAACACACCAATTACTGTAAAAGGTATGCTATTAAAACGTATCATTTGTCCAACAGGTTCTTGTCCATCAGGAAATACATTATCTACAATTGTTTGTCCTATTAAAACTACTTTTGCAGCAGATTGTACTTCTGCATCTGTAAACATACTACCACTTTGTAAACCAATTATTTTAATGTTTAAGTAATCTGGATTTACACCATAAATTGTACTTGGCCAGTTATTAGAACCATTAATAACTTGTCCACCACCATTTACTAGCGGAGTAATATAACTTATTAATGTTGCATCTTCTTTTATTTTTTTGTAATCTTCTAGTGTTAATGTTTGCGCATCTCCTCCACTTCCTCTAGCAGGACCTCTATCATCTGCACCAGGTCTAACGGTAATCATATTAGAACCCATTGCTGAAATAGTAGTTCTAATACTTTCTTTAGAACCCTCTCCAATAGCTAGCATTGCAATTACTGAAGCTACCCCAATAATAATTCCTAACATGGTTAACAAAGTTCTTGTTTTATTAAGAACGATGGCTTTAAAAGCAATTTTAAATAAATTTAATAGTCTCATAATTAATCGTCTTGTTTAGGTAATTTTGCTAATTCTTCTGCAGCAGATTGTATTTTATGATTTTTATAATCTTGTATAATATGTCCATCTTTTAATACAACAGTTCTACTGCTAAATGTAGCAATATCAGGTTCATGTGTAACAAAAGTAATTGTAATACCTTGTTTATTTAGTTCTTGAAATAACGACATTATTTCATAAGATGTTCTAGTATCTAAATTCCCTGTAGCCTCATCTGCTAAAATCATTACAGGATTATTTACTAGCGACCTAGCAATTGCAACTCGTTGTTGTTGTCCTCCAGAAAGCTCAGAAGGCGTATGATACATTCTATCAGCTAAACCAACCATTTCTAAGGCTTTAATGGCTCTTTCTTTACGTTCTTCGGTAGAAACTTTACTATTGTATAACAATGGTAATTCTACGTTTTCTAGGGCTGAAGTTCTTGCCAATAAGTTATAAGATTGAAAAATAAATCCTATTTTTTCATTTCTTATTTTTGCCAATTGATTTCTACTTAAGTCCTTCATTTTTACACCATCAATCTCATAAGTTCCTGAAGTAGGTTGATCTAAACATCCTAAAATATTTAACATCGTACTTTTACCAGAACCACTAGATCCCATTATGGTTACAAATTCACCTTCTTTTATGGAGAATGAAATACCTCTTAGTGCATGCACCGTTTCGGTTCCCATGGTAAACTCGCGTTTTAAATCTTCTATTTTTATGATTTCTTTTTTCATAATATTATCTTTTTCCACCTCCTCGTTGTGGCATAAATGGGCTTGTGCTTTTTGCTTCTGTACCTGATTCAGATTTAGAAACGCCTTTTAAACTATACACTAATTTATCACCTTCAGAGACTCCGCTTAAAATTTCAACATTAACACCATCACTAGCTCCTAAAGTTACTTTTTTAGGTGTGATACTATTATTTGCTCCTAATACCCAAAGTATTTTATTATCTCTAGATCTTTGGCTGTTATCAGTCTCTAATCCATGTTGTTGGTTGTAGGTAGCTAAAATTTCTTTTTCTGGTTTAAAGTTGATTGCTTTAGCTTCTGCAGTTAACACATCTTTTAATTCTAATGTGTAAATTGAGATAGTTGCTGTTAATCCTGGTTTTAATTTTAAATCTGGATTATGTGCCTTAATAACAACAGTATATGTTACTACATTTGAAGTTATTGTTGGGTCTAAACGAACTTGTGTTACAACACCTTCAAAGGTTTCTCCAATATACGCATCTACTGTAAAAGTAACGCGTTGTCCTTCTTTTACATTTCCTATATCTGCTTCATCTACATCTGCTTCAACCTGCATTTCTTTTAAATCTTGAGCAATTGTAAAAAGTGTTGGTGTACTAAAACTTGCTGCAACTGTTTGACCTTCATCAATAGCTCTTGAAAGTACAACACCATCTATAGGTGAATAAATATTTGCATAACTTAAGTTTGTTTTTGCTTTTTGAAGGTCTGATAAACGTTCTATTACAGTACCTTTTGCAGTTTCATAATTATAGGTTGCATCATCAAAATCTGATTTACTAATTACTTGATTTTCATACAATGTTTTTTGTCTATTGTAAATAGTTTCTAAATAATTTTTCTGACTAACAGCATTGTCGTATGATGCTTTATTTTGAGAATATGTTGCTTTTAAATTAGTTTTATCTAATTCAGCAATAAGTTGTCCTTCAGTTACTTCACTATTGTAATCTACATAAATTTTTTCTACAACTCCAGACACTTGTGTTCCCACTTCTACTTGTGTTATTGGTTCAATAGTTCCGGTTGCTGTAACCATTGTAGTTACATTTGCTTTTTTAGCTGCAACTGTTTGTGCTTCAATAATAACAGCATTATCACCTTTCATAAATGTATATGCTGCGATGGCAAGTATAACTAATACTATGCTACTTATAATAATTGTTTTTTTATTTTTCATGAGTATGTTGCTTATAATTTGATATCGTTTCCTTGGTAAAATTGTAATAATTGGTGGTATAAAATATTTAAATATTTTGCTTGTAAATAATTTTGTTGTGCATTAGTGTATGTATTTTGACTGATAACTAAATCGGTTGTGCTTAAATCTCCTAATTCATACTTTTTTTGAGCTAGTTTATAGCTTTGTTCTGCGGCTATTTTAGAAGCTTCAGAAGCAAGTACTTGTTCTTGTGCAGATAATGCATTTTGATATGCTGTTTCTACTTTTTTATAAACTGCTTTTTCTGTACTTTGTTTTTGTATTTCTGCTTTTTCAATATTGATAGTTGCAGTTTGTACAGCTGCTTTTGTTTGATATCTGTTAAATATTGGAATATTTAATGACAATCCTAATTTTTGATTAAAGTTAAAATCAAACTGATCTGAAAATGTATCGTCATTTATACTTGTATATCCAGACCCAAGGCTACCTGATAAAGTTAACGTTGGTAAATAAGCACCTTTAGCTATGTCTAATTCTTTCTCATTTACGGCAACATTTAATTCACTTGCTTTAATTTCTGGTAAAATACCTAAAGCGTTATTATATACTTCGTATTTGTTAAGTTCTAAATTTACTAAGTCTAAATTATCATCAATAGTTTCAATTTCTAGTTCGTCTACTGGTGTTAATTCCAATAATTGTTTAAGTGAAATTATATATTGTTGGTAATTATTTTTTGCAGCAATAACATTGTATTTGTTTGTTGCAGCCTGACTTTGTGCTTCTGTATAATCACTAAGTGCAATTGTACCTACATCTAAACGTTGTTTAGCTCTAATAACTTCTTTTTCTGAAGCTTCTAAGTTGTTTTCGGCAATTGTAATACTTTCTTTACTATATAATGCTTGTAAATACGCTTCTAAAATGTTTAAAACAATATTATTTTTCTCTACTTCTTCTTGAAAAATACTTTGTTCTAACAGTAATTCATTCTGTTTAATTTGGTTATTTAATTGGTTCCCTTGAAACAATGTCATAGAACTATTTAAACCAACATTTGTACTGTTAATTTGGTCTGTAACATAATCGCTTGTAATTGGGTCAATAGCATTACCACTAGAAAAACTTTGTGATGCACTACCAAATAAATTAGGTAGTCTAGATGATTTTGCTTTGCTATAACTTACTTCAGCGATACTCTTATTTAAGGAAGCTTCTTTAACAGTAATGTTATTTTCCAATGCATAATTAATACAATCTTCTAAAGACCATATTTTTGACATTGAATTATCTGAAGCTTCTTGCGCAACTGTAAATTGCACAAATAGTAAACTTGCTATAATTATGTATAATCTCATTTTTAAATGTTTTTTAATTTAACACTTCAAAGATGAAACTATGTACTCATATAATAAAAAGGAATAGACGTTTGGTCTGATTTACTATACAAAAATCCTTTTTTTATAGATGGATTTTTTTTGATATTACCGCTAATTGTTATTTTTAGTATGCAAATTTTAAAACTACGCTATTTCAGATATTACAGGTAGTTGTCAAATTATTTGAAATTAAAAGCTCAATTATTTAGTGTTTTTAGTCTGTTTAGATGCCGTTGCTTTTGAATTTTTAGCAGTTGTTTGCAATACATAATTTGCAAGTACTTTTTCTATCAATTCTTCTTTTGTTAAATGATGAAATACGGTTCTTACTTGTTGTTTTAAATGTTCTGGAATAGCACGATTAGGTTTGGTTTTAAATATTTTTTTTGCCCATAATAATATATTATTCTCTTCAATACTTTGTGTATCTGCTTTTTTATACTCCTTAAAAACAATACCCAATTCATTTTCAAAGTCTGCAATATCCTCAACTTCTTCTTGTTGTAAAACAGTTAAAGAAAGTCCCTTGGCTCCTGCTCTAGCGGTACGTCCACTTCTATGTACATACGTATCAAAAGTGTCTGGTAAGTGGTAATTTACCACATACGAAATTTCTTGAACATCAATTCCACGTGCTGCCAAATCTGTAGCAACTAAAATATCTATATAACCTTCTCTAAACTGTCCCATAATTCTATCACGAATTCCTTGAGATAAACTTCCGTGTAGCGCACCTGAAGAAAATTTATTAATGGCTAAGTTTTTAGCTAACTTATTAACCGCTGCTTTTGTTTTACAAAATATAATTCCTCTTTCTCCTTCTTTTGAATTTAAAAAATGAAGTAAAACTTCTAATTTTTCAATAGGTTTTACAACTACATACTGGTGGTCAATTCCTTGATGACCAATAGTCTCCATATCAGCTTCAACTTGAATAACATGTTTAGACATATAGTTTTGAACCAATTGTTTAATAGCGCCTGGCATAGTTGCCGTAAACAATAAAGTTCTTCTAGTTTTTGGCAATTCAGCAATTATAGTATCTAAATCTTCTTTTAAAGCACTTACCATTTCATCTGCTTCGTCTAACACTAAATACTTTAAGTTCTTTAAACTGATTTCTTCTCGTTTTAATAAATCAACCAAACGACCTGGAGTAGCAACTACAATGTTTACAGGGTTTTTTAAGCTTTCAATTTGAGGTTTAATAGGAACTCCTCCAAAAAGTGAAACAATAGAAATTGCTGGATTTTGGGCTGAAAAAGCGACTAAATTGGTGTAAATTTGTTGTCCTAATTCTCTTGTTGGAGCTAATATTACAGCTTGAACATCCGTATTTTCTATATCAATTAGTTGTAATAATGGCAAGCCAAATGCGGCGGTTTTACCTGTTCCTGTTTTAGCTAAAACTACAACATCATTAGTTTTATTTAAAATAAGAGGTATCGATTTCTCTTGAACAATTGTTGGAATAGTAATTTTTAAATCAGCTAAACTTTGTTGGAATTCTTTATTGATTCCTAAATCAGAAAATGTTTTTGGCATAGAATTATATTTTCACAAAGTTAACGATAGTTTTCTAAGAATTATCGTTATTGTGTTTTATGTATAAATATTTAATTTTTTTATGGTTTTTCAACTTTAAAACTCCCAATTATTAGAAACAATAAAAAGCTTAAGGTTATATAACTAATATAACTGTAAGAATTAAATGTGGTGTAACAATAACTAAATAAACTTGGAGCTAGAGCACTTGCAATAACTAAAAAACTCATTACTTTTCCTGTAATTGAACCAAGGTGTTTTCTGCCAAAATATTTTGGCCAAGTAACTGCATTTACAACAGAAAATAATCCGCCAAGTAAACCCAAACCTCCAATTAATATATAAATACCAAATGTTGACGATAAAAATAACAGGCCTGTTGATGCTAATATTCCGCCAAAAATCATAGTGTATAAATATATTTTATGATTTATATAATCACTTAAAATATTACATAAAGTAGAAACAGAAATGGCAATAATAGAAATTGGTAAAAAAACAGAAATAGCTTGAGATTTAGTATAATCTTGACTTGCAAATATTGAAACAATATGAAAAGTAAAACCAGTTATAAAAAAGCTATTAAAAGCTAAAACTAATCCAAACATCCAAAAAGCTCTTGTTTTTTTAGCTTCTACTAATGTTAAATTAGTTTCTATTTCTTCTACTACTGTAATTGATTTAGAGGTATCTGTACTTTTAAATCCATCAGGATTTAATCCAAAGTCTTCGGGTTTATTTCTATAAAATTGCAGTATAAAGAAACTAAAAATAATTAGGCAAATGGCTAATATTTGCCAACTAAGCTCCCATCCATTATCATCAATTAATTTATTTATTAAAATTGGAGACGAAGAAAAACCTAAAGATACAGTTATACTGCTTATAGAGTTAATTTTACCTCTATTTTTTTTAAACCACATCATAACCATATTTCTAGAAGTCATAGTTAAAACTCCCTGTCCACTAAATCTAATAAAAAAGAATAATACCGTAATTAATATAAAAGGTATTAACCAAGAATCTATATTTAAAAAGGATTTTATAAAACCGCTAATTTTTTCAGATAATGAAAATAATAATAAAGAGAACGCCAAAAACAATGTTGCAAAAAAGGCTACAGATCTTGCGCCATATTTATCGAATAAAAAACCAGCTTTAGTAACTAAAAAGGCACTTAACAAGGTACCAATCATATAAGCATTACTAAATTGATTTCTAGTTAGGCCTAAAGCATCTTTTACAGGATCTGTAAAAACAGAAACTCCAACAGTTTGACCAGGAATACTTGCTAAAATACCTATACTACCGACTAAAAGTACAATATAACCGTAGAATACTGGTGACTTTTTAGGGTTTACAAATGAAAATTTATTAGGGTTATGCATTCATTTATTAAACGTACAACTGTACGTAATTTAAAAGATTATATAATAAATAAAACTGCTTAAATATATTATAAATATGTTTTTAAAATACGTATTAAAAACAACAAACATTATTGATTTATTCTTACTAATTCAATATAAAAAGTTTCATTATAATTTATTTCTAAATAAATATTTAAGACAGTTTTATTTTAATAACTATATGTAAGATTGTATTATTAAGGTTAAAATAGCGTAAAACGCAACCATTAACTTAATTTTATTCTTCAGGAGGATATCCATTTATTTCTTCAAATACTCTATCAAAATTAGCTAATAAATAAGTTCTTAATTTTTGTCTATAATCTTCTTTCAGCCAATCTGTAAAACTATTGGTACTTTTACAAATACATTTGAGATATTGTTGAATTCTATAATCAATATCATCTCCTAATAATTTAGCTAAAATTAAAGCATCATAAACATCTTCGCTATTTTCAATACAAATATGTGCATGCTGTTCTATAGATCGAGAGAGTACAACTTTAGAAGATTCACCATCTTTTATTGCATCTGTATAGACTTTTTTAACATTAAAAAAGACATCTTCAGTTTTAGCAAATTTAGCCCTTAAATCATCAGGCATTACGTATCTGAAATTATCTTCTAAATCTTCATCCGTTAATAGATTATCTAAATAATAATTAGGGTATTTAAATATTTTTTGCCAATTAACTTTTGCACCCCACATTCCAAATCTATGGATATTATTACCTAAATCTATAACTGTAAAAGAGGTTTTATCTTTTAAAATTCTAGACCCTCTACCAATCATTTGGTAATATAAGGTTAAAGATCTGGTTGCTCTATTTAAAATAATAGTATCTACTGTTGGTTCATCAAAACCAGTAGTTAAAATACTAACGGAAGTTAAAATAGCATTTGGAGTTTTTTTAAACCATCGTAAAATAAATTCACGTTCTCTTTTTGTAGCTGTATTATCTAAATGCATAATAGGATACCCAGCCATTTTAAAAGCTTCAAAAACATTTATTGAAGTATTAATTCCGTTATTAAAAATTAACGTTTTTTTACCCAAAGATCGTTCTTCGTAAGCTTTTACTAATTTGCCTAACATTTCGCTATTAGTATATAAATCATCTGAAGATTTTACAGTATAATCTCCATTTATACCTACTACTAATGATGTTAAACCAACGTTATATGAATATGTTTTTGCTTTTGCTAAAAACTTGTTTTTTATAAGTGTTTCTATGGTTTCACCAATAATTAACTCTTCATAATTATCAGTCATAGGTAACTGAATATTAGAGCTTAAAGGAGTTGCTGTTACACCTAAAATAAAAGAGTTTTCGAAAAACTTAAACAGTTTTGTAAAAGAATTGTAATGCGCTTCATCAATAATTACTAAACCTATATCTGAAATGTCTAATTTATTATCATTAAGTCTATTATTTAATGTTTCAACCATTGCAACATAGCAAGAATAGTCTCTATGATCGTCTAAATTAGCCTTACTATCTATAACCTTATTTATAACTCCAAAGTCTGATAGCATTGCACAAGTCTGTTTGCAAAGCTCAATTCTATGTGTAAGAATTAAAACCTTTTTATTATTATGATGTTTTAAATATTGGCGTACAAGTTCTGAGAAAATCACTGTTTTCCCTCCACCTGTTGGTAGTTGGAATAACAAATGATAATCATCAGGAGCTTCTTCAAACCTCTTGAAAATTTTTGTAATTGCTTCTTTCTGGTAATTATATAATTCTTTACCAGTTTTCTTCTCTTCTTGTTCTGTAGTAGTTAAAGTCACATTTGAAATTTAAAAAACACACAAAAATACAGCCTTTATTAGTGTTAATGCAACTTTTTTATGAAAAACTTTTTTTTTACTTGATTTATAGGCTATTAACTATTTAGTTTTTCTAGCTCAATTGTAAAATCGTATTGTAAATCTTCGTGTAGCGTTTTTATAGATTTTTTAATGAATAAAATTTGTCTTTCGTATAGGTTTTTAAGGGTTGTATTACGTTTAAATGAAGGTTGTATATTATTCAATTCTTTGCAGAAATAAATTAATAATTCAACTTCGGTTTCTTTTTTTTTAGAATAACGAATATAGGTTTTAACAATTCTTAATATTTTACGAACACTTTTACGTATAAAATAATAACTAGATGTATTGATATCGTTAAATAATTGAGTCATTTCAATTTTTATATTTGAAATATAGGCATCTTCATCAGATGCCATATATAACAAATACGTTAACAATTCTTTATTTTCTTTTTTAAATTTTGAAAGCTGTAAAACAAGTTCAATTAATTCTGAATTTGAACAATCTTTCAATTCTGTTTTTAATTCTTTAACCGAAGCTGTTTTCATTAAAATGTTTTATACAATTATTTAGAATCAGGTATTAATTCATATCCTTGATTAATTCCTTTTTCAATAGCAGGTACTCCTCTTTTCATCCATACAGGCATTGGAGCATCTTTTAAATAATAGTCAAAATATTGTTGCATACGAATATTGAAATCTTTTCTATTTTGCATTTTTAATGGCCAATGTGGTTCTCCATTATAATTTAGCATCCAAGATGGTTTACCCAATCTTCGTAATGAAACAAAAAGTTCAATTCCTTGATACCATGGCACATGACCATCAGCATCATTATGCATAATTAACATTGGTGTGTTAACTTTATCGAGACTAAAAATTGGTGAATTTTCAATATAACGTGCTGGGTATTCCCAAGGAGTACCTCCTATTCTACTTTGTGTATGTTCGTATTGAAATTGTCTACTTAAACCTGTCCACCATCTAATTCCTCCATAAGCACTAATCATATTTGGAACAGGAGCTCCAGATTCAACAGCTTTAAAAATATTAGTTTTAGTAACTAAATATGCAATTTGATAACCACCCCAACTGTGCCCTTGTGCTCCAATATTTTCTTTATCTACAAATCCTTTTTCTATAAGCGATGTAATTCCTGGAATAACGCAACTATATGCGCTTTCGCCTGGGTAACCAACTTTGTAAGTTACATCAGGATTAAAAATTAAATAGCCTCTACTAGCATAAAAACTATAATTTATAGTTGATCTTCCAGGTGATGGTGCTTTATGGCTAAAAAGTCCATCAGAACTTTTTTCATAAAAATTCACAATCATTGGATATTTTTTTGAAGGATCAAAATTTTCTGGTTTTATAAGCATACCAGTTAAAGGTTCTCCGTCTAAAGATGTCCAATAAACTAATTCTGCTGTTCCCCAATTGTATTCGCTTTGTTGTGGATTTGCATTCGTAATTTTAATTTGTTTTTTAAAACTTAAATCTGAGTATATAATATCTGGAAATACCTCAAAACTTTGTTTTGTAAATAATACATTATCTGATTTTTTAGCTTTTATTGGCGTAGAAAAACGATATGCATCCGTTATTAATTGTTTTCCTTTATTATTTTTTGGATTGAATTGAAAATAACCTGAATTTTTACTTAATTCATTAAACGTATAAAACAACCATTTGTCTTTTTTGGTTAAAAAACGCTCTTCTTTATCAAATTCAATATATCTATAACTTGTTTTTGAAGCACGTCCATCAGTTAATTTTTTACTAGTTCCATTTTCTGGATTAAATTCCCAAATATCATATCTATCATATAATAAAATAGAAGCATCATCTTCAGTCCAACCAGCAGATCCATATGATCTAGGATGTACAGGAGAATCATTTAACTCATCGTAAAAAACTTTCCCCTTTGTAAGGTTTGTCATTTTTTTGGTTGCTAAATTAAATGTAAACCAAGTGCTGTCAATAGAATTATATCCATAGGCGTATTTAGCTTTCGGACTTAAACTAACACGGCCGCTCATTTTATCAAAAATTTTGGTAATTGCTCCTGTGTTTGTATTAACAATTGCATAATCTCTTGCAGAATTACCAGTCCATTGACTTTCTAAAAGATATGGTTCAGGATTACTTAATAATGCAAATTCAGCATTACCTTCATCTCCAATTCTTGTATCAGGATATTCTGTAGAACCTAACTGTACTAAGTTTTTATTATTTAAATGAATTACGGTTGTGTATGATTTTTTAGCATCTTTTTTAACTTGCATTTCTTGAACTGTATACAATCTTGGTTCATTATAAGTCCAAACTTCTACATTTACAATTTCTTCATCTAACAAAGTAGTATCCTTTACAATTGGTGGTTTAGCTAAACCAAAATATAACTTAGTTTCATCTTTAGAAAAAGAAATAGTACCATCTGAAGAAACTCTATAGCCATTTGGAGCTGAAATTGGATCTAAAAGTTTTTGAGCTGTTGAATTACCTTGTGTCCAGTAATAAAGTTCATTAGGTCTAACTTGTGTTTTTGTAGTATCTCTGTCAGCTATAAAGCTTAAATTATTTCCAGAATCACTAAAATTTAGTTGGTAATATTTAGTTTTTTTATTTGCTTCAAAAATAGAATTTAATTGGTTATTTTCTAAATTTAAAACATAAACTCCGGCTTTAACGGTTGAATCTAAGCCAGTTGTAATAAATGCTAATTGTTTACCTTCTTTAGCAAATTTGTAATTTGTAACATATTTAAAGGTATCTTGTTTTTTTGTAGTTAAATTTCTTAAAACTAAATGATATCCATTATTTTTACCTACTTTTTTAGGTTTTTTAACCTTTTTTTCTTTTTTAGAAGTGTCTCTTTGTTTTTTTACAGTTTTAACTTCTTCTAATAAATAAGCAATAAAACCATCCCATTTTTCTGGAATACTATAAGATTTTACATTTCCAATTTTAGTAAGTGTATTTGTCTCTAAACTATAAATTGCTAATGTATCTTTAGGTAATTTATCCTTTTTTACTTTTTTTCGTTTTAGCTCAACTACACTATCTTTCCAAGGTTTTACAGTAAATAATGCAGTTTTAAAATTATTGGTAAATACAGGTTTTTCAGCCCTTTCGTGTTCAAAAACAAGTTTTCCTTTGTTGTTTTTAATTTTTAGACTACTATCCTTTTCCCCTTTTTCGAGTAGATACATTATTGTATTTCCATCTGAGGATATAGTTTGATTTTTAATGGCGTTCCAATTTTCATAATCAGTATGATCTAACACTTTTTTTTGTGCTATCATTGAAAAAGAAATTAGAAATAAAAGTGAGGTTAAAAAGAGTTTCATATTTATATTTTTTAGAAAGTATAAATATAGTATTAATATTAAATTTTAAATAAAAAAATACTGGAAAAACAATAACTAACTAAATTTCAAAATTATAGCCAATATTAACATAAAAATCCTGTAAAAATTAATTTACAGGACTTTAAAATAAATTAGAAACTAAATTATATTGAAATTTCAACAAATTTAATTCCTAAAGCCTTTTGAAGATCTTGAATTTTTTGTAATTCATTTGGTAAAATAAGCGCTATTGAAAAACCAGCTTTTCCAGCTCTAGCAGTTCTACCACTTCTATGTGTGTAATATTCTAATTGTTCAGGTAATTGATGGTGAATTACAAAGCCTAAGTTATTTACGTCAATACCTCTAGCAGAAACATCTGTAGAAATTAAAACCTGTAAGCTTCCATTTTTAAAAGCACGCATTACCTTTTCACGTTCTTTTTGCTGCATATCTCCCTCTAAAGCATCAACAGAAAAACCTTCTTCTTTTAAAAAATTAGACAAATTTTGTGTACCAGCTTTTGTTCTACAAAATATTATTCCTCTATCGTTAGATCTACGTTCTAAAATCTTAATTAATAATTCAGGTTTGTTTTTAATACTCGTTTTTATGTAATGATGTGTAATATTTGCATTAACCAATGTATTTTTGTTAACCGCAATTTTAACAGCATCAGATGCCATATAGGTTTTTATAATTTGCTGAATTTCAGTAGGCATAGTTGCTGAAAATAACCAGGTATTTTTCTTTTTACCAGTATATTTTAAAATTCTGTTTAGGTCTTGTTTAAATCCCATGCTTAACATTTCATCAGCTTCATCAAGCACTAGTGTAGTTACTTTACTTAAATCTATTTCACCTTTTTCAATTAAATCTATTAATCTTCCTGGTGTAGCAACTACTATATGTGTAGTACGTTTTAAATTTTTAATCTGACGCTCTATTTTTTCACCACCATAAACTGCTTCAATAAATATTTTTGAATTTAAATACTTGGTGTATTTAAATAATTGTTTTTTAATTTGTTGAGCTAATTCTCTAGTTGGCGCTAAAATTAACGATTGAATATTTGAAGAGTTTACATCTATTCCTTGTAAAATTGGCAAGCCAAAAGCTGCTGTTTTACCAGTTCCAGTTTGTGCTAAACCTACTAAATCTGTTTTGGATTTTAACAAAACGGGAATTGTTGCTTTTTGTACATCTGTTGGTGTTTTAATACCAAGCTCTTTTAATCCTTGAATAAATTCTTTATGAACTCCTAATTCTAAAAATGTTGCCATGTTTTTATTTTATACTGCAAATGTACAGTTATTAAATTTACAATAATTATTACTTTAATCCCACTTTCTAAAAACAAAAAAAGCTGCTTAAAAAGCAGCTTTTAAATATTTTTTTAATAATGTTATATCTTTTTTACTCTAACGGCATTCATTCCTTTTAAACCTTTTTCCAATTCAAAAGTAACTTTATCATTTTCAGCAATTTCTTCTAAAACACCACTAACATGAACAAAAAACTTTTCTTGTGTTGAAGTGTCAATAATAAATCCAAACCCTTTAGATGTATCAAAAAATGAAACTTTTCCTTTTCTGTCTACAGGAGCTTCTTCTTCTCTATCTTCTTTTTTTGGAATACCTATTTCGATGCTTTCTGCATCAACTTTAATTTTTTTGGATGGATCTGGCGGCGTATCAGTTAATTGTCCAAATTCGTCTACATAGACAAACATACTATCTTGTCCATTAGCCTTACGCTCTTCTTTTCTAAGAAGTTTATCTTTCTTTTTCTTTAATCTTTTCTTCTCTCTTTCTTTTTTACCAAATGTTTCTTGTGATCCTGCCATTAATTATTATGTTAAATTTTATTTGTTTATTCTGTTGTTTCCTAAACAGTTAAGGGTGTCATTTGAATTAAAATAGATTTTTTTTGTGAAAACAATTTATTAAATTGATTTTCAAAATACAACTGAAGTTATTAAATGACCTGCTTATAAAATAATGACTAATTAATTATAAACTTGTGCAAATATAACACTTCCTATTTAATTTTTTATATTTCAAGTTAATATAATTGACATAAATAATTGTAAAGTGATGTATTTACTAAGTTTTTTCTTAAAAAAATACCGACTTATTTAGCGTTTAATAAATTAAACAATAAGTTATCAATAAGTAGTTAAACAGCTTTATATTAATATATTAACTAATTAATAATTTACTGTTTAATTTTAAAAACAGATTAAGTTAAATAGCATATTTTTGCTTTTATATAAATTTAAATATTAACTAAATTCTTATTTATACATTTGAATTATGAAAAAAATATTAATTATAGGATTTGTATGGCCAGAACCTACTACTACAGCTGCTGGAACTAGAATATTACAACTAATAAGTATTTTTAAAGAATATGGTTTAGATATTTATTTTGTTAGCTCTGCCTCTAAAACAACACAATCTTATAATCTTTCTGAAGCAGGAATTAAAGCTTCAAAAATTGAACTAAACTGTAGTAGTTTTGATGATTTAATTATTCAATACCAACCTGATATTGTTTTGTTTGACAGGTATTTAACGGAAGAACAATTTGGATGGAGAGTTTCTGAAAATTGTCCAAACGCACTTAAAATATTAGATACTGAAGATTTACATTTTTTAAGGTTTGCAAGAGAAAAACAATTTAAAAGTAAGGTTGAAACAAATAAAATTTTACTAAATAATGATATTACTAAGCGAGAAATTGCTAGTATATATCGTTGTGATATATCTTTAATTATTTCTAAATATGAATTAGAATTATTAATTACAAAATTTAAAATTGATTTAAATATACTTTGTTATACTCCTTTTTTATTAAATGAAATAACACAAAATACCTTTAAAAATTATCCTTCATTTAATGAAAGAGTAGATTTTATGACTATAGGTAATTTTAAACACAAGCCTAATTTAGAAGCTGTTAGAACATTAAAAAAACATATTTGGCCAAAAATTAAAAAGCAACTACCAAAAGCTACAATTCATATTTATGGAGCGTATGGAGATAATCAAAGTGTACTACAATTACACAATGCCAAAGAAGGATTTTTAATTGAAGGTTGGGCAAAAAATAAAGAAATTTCCTTTTCAAATGCCCGAATATGTTTAGCTCCATTATTATTTGGAGCCGGATTAAAAGGTAAACTTATAGATGCCATGATTTATGGAACACCGTCTATTACTACTTCTATCGGTTCTGAAGGTATAAATAATGGTGGTTTACCTTATGCTGGATTTATTGAAAATGATTTTAATAATTTTATTGAAAAAGCCATAAAATTATATCAGAATGAAGAAATTTGGTTAAAAAAACAACAAAATGGCATACAAATTATCAATTCTAATTTTTCTAAAAATAAATTTGGAAAAGAATTGATGTTAAAAATTGAAACTATTTTTAAAGATTTAGAAAACCATAGAAATCAAAATTTTATTGGTTCAATGTTATTACACCATACTTTAAAAAGCACTAAATATATGTCTAAATGGATTGAAGAGAAAAATAAAAAATAGACTAACTTAATTTATTCACCTTTTATTGTTTTATGCTATCAAAGGTTTAATTATTTTAAATTCTCTATAATTTATAGTAACCAAAGTTGCAGTCTACTACCCTATTTAATTTTAAATTTGAATTAAAATAGAAATTATTTATGAAAAATATTGTAGCCGTTACTTTTCAAAATAAAAAAAGCATCTTTAATCATACAGGAAAGTGCAGAAACTATTTAATTTATACAATAAATGGAGCTGTAATAGAACACAAAAGATTGCTTGAATTGTCTAGAGATGAAACATTAAGGAATTTTTTCCAGAATGAAAGCAATAAACATGTGTTACTTGAATGTGATATTTTATTAACTCGAGGTATTGGCTCAGGAGCCACTGAAAAATTAGCCAAATATGGAGTAGCTTGTTATAAAATAGACGAAACTGACCCTGATATTGCTATTCAAAAATTAATTAATGGAACATTAGAAGCTATGGCCCCAATTTCAAACGAGCTCTCAGGATGTAACTGCAATTGTAATACTAAAAAGCACTAAATTTAATAGTATTAATAAAATACTGTCCAAAATATTAATAGTTAATTATTTCAGACAGTATTTTATTTTATATAAAAATGGATTAAATTTCTCTAAAAATAGAATGCATTAATCTTGTTTTGTCATTAATGCTTTCTTCTAAAGAAATCATTGTTTCTGTTCTAGAAACACCATCAATATCATCAATTTCAAAAATTATTTCTTTTGCATGAGTAGTGTCTTTTGCTCTAATTTTACAAAAAACATTAAATTTACCAGCAGTTATATATGCTATGGTGATATTTGGTATTTTTTTCAAGTCATTTATAACTTGTTTGGTTTTGGAAGTTTTGGCTAAATATATACCAACATGTGAAATAAATGAATAGCCCATTTTTTCATAATCTAATGTTAAAGTAGAGCCTTTAATAATTCCTTCATCTTCCATTTTTTTAACTCTTACATGTATAGTACCTGCAGAAACAACTAGTTTTTTTGCGATATCTGTAAATGGAGTTCTAGCATTTTCGATAAGGATATCTAATATTTGATGATCTATTTCATCTAAAATGAATTTTTTCATGGTTTTTTTCTTAATAATATATAATTATACAACAAATTTATTAAAAAAAAATGATATTTACATAAAAAATTTACGAATTTGATAATTTTAATTCCTTAAAATTTAATTTAACTGCATTTATTTTGTTATTTGTGAAATATTTAGACAAATCACCTTGGTTTTCAATTGATTTATACATTATAAGTTCATTGCTTTCAACTTTAAATTTATATTGAATTCCAACGTCTTCAGTAGTTTCTACTCCGTTTTTCATCATTTTTAAGTCAGAATATATAATATCTAAAAATAAGGTGTCATTATTAGGGATATCAAAATACGGTTTGTAATGTGAAAAATTGTCTGCTGAAGCTATAAAATATAAACCTTGTAAAATTGCATAGAAATTAAATTCACGTGTTATTTCTCTATTATAATCATTATTATAATGTCCTGCCTCTATTAAAATGGTGTTATAACCCAGTTTTTGAAAATTATCTCCAGTTGCTGTAGGATAAAACTCGTCTGTATATCTACCTATATGATTAGGTATTATTTTTTGTAACAAAGTATTCATTGCTACAATTACACTCATTGTTTCTTTACGCCCCTTAGTTAAAGTTCTCTCTAAATCTTCAGATGGTGCTAAAAAAGATATTGTTGCAGGGTTTTCTGTACCTTCTACGTTAAATATTGAACGTTGATCGTGTAAATTAAAGCAAAATTTAGGCTTAAATTTATCTAATACATTACGCAATAGCTTGCTTTCAACAGCCTTAATATTAACTGCATCTCTATTTAAGTCTATATTATTTGCATTTTCACGTGTAAAATTAATAGCTCCATCAGGGTTTAATAAAACTATAAATTGAAGCGTACAATTATTTAATATGTTATCACAAACAGATTTTAATTCATCTCCTGAAGTTTCAAAAAAATTAAATAAGTCAAATAAAGCTTTAGTACCTGTACTTTCATTTCCATGCATCTGCGACCATGAAAGTACCTTAATAGGTCCTTTACCAATAGAAACCATATATATAGGTATGTTATTTTCTGAATAGCCTATAATTTCTTTTTTAAATTTTGAAGATAAATTTTCTATAAGAGGTTGTATATCGTCAAATAAAATTCTTCTACCTTTTAATTTATTCTCAAAATTAGATTTATACCAATTTTCTAAAATAACTGTATCTATTGTTTTCATGCCTAATGTTTATTTTTTTTAAATACTTCCTCTGTATCAATTCTGTTATTACGCAAAAATAAGAATATATTATTTTATTTTACTTTTAGTTTAAATTTTCTACAACTCGCAAAGTTACAATTGTAAATACATTGCAATTTACAGATGTAAACAACTAAATTAACAAGAGTTTCTACAATTGTAAACAGTTATCTGTAAGACATAATTAGGATAATACACAACTTATATATAAGTATAAGAAATAACTATCCTGAAATATTAGAAACTTATATATCAATAAGTTAGTATTAGTTATATAAAGTATTAATATAGGTTATTTAGTATGTAAATGACTGTTTTATATATATTTTTGCTTCTTAAATATAGATTAGTTACATTTGTAAAAGATTAAACCGTTTACAATTGTAACTTATGATAAATGTAGAAGATTTTGCTAAAAGATTGAATTTAATTATGGATTACTACAACCTATCAGCTGCAGTATTAGCTGATAAAATTGAAGTACAACGATCAAGTATCTCTCACCTACTGTCTGGAAGGAATAAACCAAGTTTAGAATTTGTGCTAAAAATTTTAAAAAATTTTCCTGAAGTAGAATTATACTGGTTATTAAATGGTGTTGGTTCTTTTCCTAAAGCTATAAATCAAAAAAAAGAAATCACAACAAGTGCTCCTACTCTTTTTTCTACTAATGAAGAAAAGAATACTGTTGAAAATGTTATTCCTGAAAAAATTATAGAGCATTCAAAAGAAGCTCCTTCAAATGAAATTGAGAGAATTATAATATTTTTTAAAGATGGTAGTTTTAAAAATTATTCTGCCTAATTTTGAATCTTTTATTCGTACGTCTATTTAAATATAGCTTTCAATACTTAAATATTTCTTTATATTTTAGTGAAATATAGAATTTAGATGCAGAATAACCGTTTATTATTATTTTAGATAATGTTATAGAACCTTTCTTATTCTATTAGTTTAGCCATTCCTCTTTTTAAGATCAAAATCAATTCATTTTTGTTTTCATGAGTAGATTCTTGCTGCATATACACCATTTGATTTAGCATATTAATAGCCATTTGATCAAAATTATATTTTTTATACTGTTTTCCTAATTTAACAAAATTATTAGTTAGATTAGTTATGGCTTCCTCATTATCACTTTCAGCAATCCATTTAAAGGCTTCAGTATAAATTTGTTGTGTTCTAGCATTTTCTGTTAAAAACATTCCATTTAAAACTTGATTTGCTATAAATGGCAAGTTAGATTTATCTTTTTCTTGTATAAAAATACTTGTTATAGCATCTGCTAAGCTTTCTTTAATTGTTTCGTCTAATGTTTTGATTTTATTTAACGTAGTTTCCTTATCTATTTGATATAATGATTTTAATGAACTTCCTATAATAGCATAAGATTCACTTTGTAAACCTTTTTCAAATAACGGCTTATAAATTGGATCTATTAGTTTCCCTAAAACACCTATTGCTGCAGCTCTAACTAATGTTTTTTCATCGTTTTGAGCCATTTTTTCAACCTTTGTTATTATATCTTTCTTATTATACTTTTGAAATAAATCCAAATTATCTAAGGCAATTACTCTAATTTCGTAATATGAATCTTCAAAAGCTTTAACAACAGTATTTAAAGCTGTTTTATTATCTCTTTGATGTTTTACAATTTCTTCTAAAGCTAACTTTCTATCTACATAATGTGTTGTATTATTAAACTGAAAAATATATTCGTCTAACGACTTACTTTCAGTAAATTCAGCTAAAAGCACGTGCTCAGGATCTATATTAATTAAGCTAGGTTGCTTATTATATGGAAATGTAAATGAACTTTGTTTGCCGTCTACCCAGACATTATGTGTTGCTTTGGTAGTACCTTCATAAATATCTATAGTTAACGGAAATGTAAAGGCTTTTTCTTGCTGATTAATATTTACGGTTACTGTATTGTTTATTGTATTGTAATCGTAAGACAGTGCTGCTTTTATATGTCCGCTTCCATAATACCATTGATTAAAAAACCAATTTAAATCTTTACCACTTACTTCTTCTAAAGCTAAACGCAGTTCATGTGCTTCAGCAGTTCCAAATTTATGATCGTTTAAATATTTAGACAGACCTGCAAAAAAAGCGTCATCACCTAAAATATTACGCAACATATGAAGAATGGCATTTCCTTTGTGATAGCTTACAGTATCAAACATATCTTCTTTATCGTGATAATGAAAACGTACTAAAATTTTATTTTCACTTTCACTTTGTAAATACGTTTGTATTTCATTATACATATGTGCAGCTGCCCTATCTTTTCCGTATTTATGCTCAAACCATAAATAAACACTGTAGGTAGCAAAAGATTCGTTTACCGTTAAATTTGCCCAACTTTCTGTAGTAACTAAATCGCCGAACCAATGATGAAATAATTCATGTGCAATTGTGCCTTCCCATATATTTTCATCAACTAATTGTCCTTTTTTTTGTTGTGCATCTTCTGCGTGTACAACAGCTGTGGTATTTTCCATTGCTCCACTTACATAATCTCTAACCACAATTTGACTGTATTTATCCCAAGGATAAGGGATTCCAGTTAAATCTGAGAAAAAAGTTAACATTTCTGGAGTCATTCCAAAAATAGCATCAGCAACATCTTCATATTCATGTTCTACATAATAATCAACTTTTTTACCATTCCAAGTATCATTTACAATACTGAAATCACCAACGCCCATAAAAAACAAATATGGAGCATGTTTTTGATTCATTTTCCAATAATCTGTTCTGGTACCATCATTATTTTCTTCTTGAGATTGTAAAGTTCCGTTAGAAAGTGTTACAAATTTACTTGGAACAGTTATATAAATTTCTTGTGAAGTTTTTTGATTTGGGGTATCTATAGTTGGAAACCAACAACTACTCGATTCTGTTTCTCCTTGTGTCCAAATTTGTGTAGGTTTTTCAGGATCTGTATCTAAAGGATCTATAAAATAAAGTCCTTTAGCATCTGTTATATTTAAACTTCCTTTTTGTTTAACTTCCTCAGGCTTGGCTATATAATTTACATAAATTATATATTTTTCGCCTTTATTATAGGTTTTATCTAAATCTATAGTTAACTCATTATCAGAATAGTTAAAAGTAGTTATATTATCATTTACTTTAACTTGATTTATCTTGAATGATTTTGCATCTAAAGTTACTTTATTTGTTGGATAAAAGTGTGGTGTTAAGGTTATCCATGCTTCACCATTTAATTGACTTTTTTTTAAATTAAAATCAACTTTTAATTTAGTATGTACTAAGTTATTGACCTTAGTTCTTTCTGGTTGATAAGGATTGTCTTGTGCTTTTACCGCAAAGGTTAAAAATAAAATAAATAGTATCGCAATATTCTTCATATTCAAAAACGAATTTTAAAGCTCCAAAAATACTATTTTTTAAGTTTTTAGAAGTTAATAGATAGTTAAAAAGCCATACTTTATTCAAGTATGGCTTTATTATTATAATTTTCTAGTAATTTATTTTAAACCGCTAATCAATCCGCCAAGTTGTTTTAATTGTTGCGAATCTCCATCTAGTTTAATTTCTTGAGCTATTTTAATAATTTCACTAGGGTTCATGTTTTCACCAATAACTCTAATTATTGCAAAACCTTTATTATTATCAGAACCAAAAACAACAACTTCATCTATAGCATCTTCTTCACCCAAATAATTAACACTTACATTTCCTTTACCCATATTTACACGCATAAGTTGTTTATATTTTGGGTTTTTAAGAATTGATTTAACTTTTACTTTTTCTGAAGTATATAAAGCTTCATTAGTATCTGTTAATTGTAGGGCTAAAAAATTCACTTTTTTAATTGTTTCCAACGTTCTTTTTACATCATCAGAAACAGTATCATCTTTTAATTGTAAAATATTTGCTGGTAAATCTACCGATATAAAAGCATCGTTCTCTTTACTATCAACATAATACTTTTGTAAAGTTGGTGAATTATCACAAGAAATAAGTGTGGATATTACAATAAAAACTGCTCCTAAAAATTTTATACTTGATTTCATAAACATTTTTTTATTGTTTTTTTAATTGTTTACCACTACCAGGAACATGAGTTTCTGTAAGTTCAGATATTTTATTTAAATCTATATCTCCTGTTAATGAAAGTATTACAGACTCAGCTTTTATTGGGCTGTCAGAATTATTGGTATATTTTCCAGCACCGCTAACAAACATAAGCAACTCACTTACATGGTCTTCATCTTTTCCTTGACGTACATAAATTTTAACATTTGATTCTTCATCTTTTACTCTCATTAATTCAATTAATTTTGAACTTTTTAAGTATTTAGAAACTATAGTATTCATTTCGCTAGCAATTGATTGGTTTTCTGTTGAAAAAACTCTAAAAGACGACAAACCTTTTACCATGTCAAAATATTCTTGACCTTCTTCTCCTCCGCCTTTAAATTTTGCGAGCATTCTAAAAGCTTCTTTATTTACGATAACTGAAGAAACATCATCCATTTCTTCAAATTTATCAAATATTGAATTTTGAGCATAAGTTCCAAAAGATATTAAGGTAACTACTGCTAATATTATTAATTTTTTCATTTTCTACTTTTTTGGTTGTTTAAAAATTTTGTTTTTTGTGTCTTCAAAATGTTGCAACTGTAGAATTGCTTCATTTCCTTTGTTTAAATTTGCTGCCAACATACCAAAAGCCATTCTGGTTTCTGCGTATATTTTTTCAGCCTTTTTTTGTTGATTACTTTGGTAACCAGTGTAAACACTAACTAATAAAACTATTGAAGCTGCTACAGATAACCATTTCCAATTCGTCTTTTTTCGTTTTAATTGGATGGTTTTTGTAAATCGTTCATTTTTACTAGTTGAAAAATAACCGAACATCGCTTGATATTCTTCTAAATGTGGCGCCACATTATTACCTGAGAAATAAGTTTTTAACTCTTTTTCTTCTGCAATAGTAGTTTCTGCATCTAAATATTTTTCCAACAACTTTTCTATGTTAGCTAATTCCATATTTATGTTGTTTTGTTAATTGTTCTCTAATTGTTTTTCTTGCTCTTGATAATGTTACTCTTACTGCTGTTGGTTGTAAATCCAACATTTTTGCTATTTCATCAAATTCATATTGTTCTATATCTCTTAACTGTATTATTAATTTTTGTTGTTCTGGTAAATTTTCTATTAATTTATGAACCAAACTTACACTATCATTAAGTTCCATACGCCTTTCTAATGGAGTATCTTTTTCTTGATAATTGCTATGAATTAACTTTAAATTACTTGCTTGCTTTGACTTTAATCTGTCAAAACAATAATTTTTTGTCATTGTCATTGCAAATGCTTCAACACTTTTATAATCTTGTAATTTAGATCTATTTCTCCATAACTTAAAATATAGCTCTTGTGTTGCATCCTCAGCCTCTTCAGTAGATACAAGTAGTCTTTTAGCTACTCTAAATACTTTATCTTTAAAAGGCATTACAGTTTTTAAAAACTCTGACTGCTTCATTTTAAGTTTGGTTTAAATATTTTTTTTGGTGTTGTTACAATTATGACGAACATATATCGTTATTGTTACACTTTGATTTAATTTTTGTAATTAAATTAATATCTTGCGACAAAATTTAAAACAAAATAATATATAAACAAACTAAATTAAAATTCACCATTCATATTAATGATGAATTTAAAGAGTCGTTTTAAAAAAAAATAATTTACATAAATATGAATAAAATAAATTCTTTTATAGCAATATTACTAATTTCAAGTATTGCTTTTGTTAGTTGTAATAAAGATGATGATGATATATCTAATAACTTTATTGATACAACTAAAATTGATAATCAAGTCAATCATTTTGTTTGGAAAGCAATGAACTCTTGGTATAATTGGCAACCAAATGTAACTAATTTAGCCGATACTAAAGATGATGATTTTGATGCTTATTACGATTATTTGAATAGTTATTCAACTCCTGAAAGTCTTTTTGAAACTTTATTATATAATAAAGGAACAACAGATAGATTTTCTTGGTTTATTGAAGATTATAATGAGCAAGGAGCTTCATTTAGAGGTGTAAATGATGCCTATGGTTTTGAGTTTGATTTAACAAGATTATGTAGTGATTGTGATGAAGTACTTGGTTATGTTACTTATGTTGTACCTAATTCACCAGCATCAGATGCGGGTATGCAACGTGGTGATTTTTTCTATAAATTTGATGGAGTTGAACTAACGATTGACAATTATGGTGTAGTAAATAATTTTTATGATGGTGAAATAACATCTATATCGTTAGCGTTTAATACCTTAGAAAATGGTGTTATTACTCCAAATAATATTGAAAAAACCTTAGTAATTAGAGAAGTTGTAGAAAATCCAGTATTATATTCAGATGTAATAACTAACGATGCCGGAACTAAAATTGGATATTTAGTATATAATGGTTTTAAATATACTTTTCACGAAGAATTAAATAACGTTTTTGCTGATTTTAAAGCTGAAGGTATTCAAGAGTTAGTTTTAGACCTTCGCTACAACGGTGGTGGTTCCGTTTTAACATCTGCTTATTTAGCAAGTATGATTTATGGTGCTGCTTCTGAAAATGACGTCTTTGCTAAATTAATATACAATTCAAAACATACTGATGAAGGTGGTTATTATCCATTTTTTAATTCAGCTTATGTGTATGATAAAGAAGGTGATTATACTAATGATGTAACTATAAACAGATTAAATTCACTTACAAAACTATATGTAATAACTTCTGGAAGTACTGCTTCTGCAAGTGAAATGATAATTAATGGTCTTTCACCATACATGTCTGTTGTAAAAATTGGAACAACTACCTATGGTAAAAATGTGGGTTCTATTACCTTATATGACTCTCCAGATTTTGGTGAAGATGGTGCTAGTACTTCTCATACTAATGCATTACAACCTATTGTATTTCAAATATATAATAAGTTAGATGAAAGTGATTATACACAAGGTTTTACACCTGATTATGAAGTTCTTGAATATGCATCGCAAATAAAACCTTTTGGAAATGTTGAAGAACCCTTGTTAAAAACTGCTTTAGATCTTATTTCTGGAGTAAGTTCTAAATCTAATTTAGCTAGTAAAAACCTATTTAAAACAGGAGAAACAATATTTAACTCTTTAGATAAAAAGAAATATAGTAAAGAAATGTATATTATTCCTCAAGAATAACATTTTTTTAAAATCAAGTATAGAGGCTGTTTGGAATTTTCAAGCAGCCTCTTTTTAATTAAATATTCTATAAAGTTTAATAGTTAATTGTATAGTATTATTACGAAGTCTATTTTTGTATAACTAAAAACATTAAAGAGTTGGAAAAATTTATTGAATTATTGACTTATACAATTCCTGCAATTGTAACCGGAGCTGTTGCTTATTATTTTTTTATGAATCATACCGATTTTGAACAACAACGTTTAAAATTGTCATTATTAAAAGAAAATCAAAAAGCTGCATTGCCAATAAAACTACAAGCTTACGAGAGAATGACATTATACTTAGAACGTATAAACCCCTCAAAATTATTACTTAGAATTACTTCTATAAACAACGATAAAGAAGCCTATGTGTTAAGTTTAATTAATACTATAGAACAGGAATTTGAACACAATCTATCACAGCAAATTTATATTTCAGAAAAATGTTGGAGCATTATTATTACTTCAAAAAATGCTACAATACAACTTATAAAACAAACTGAGTTAAATGAAGATGTAAAAACAGCACAAGATTTGAGAGAAGCTGTTTTAAAAAAAATGTTAGAAAATACTCCGCCTTCAACAACCGCTTTAGCTTTTATTAAAGATGAAGTAAAAAGTATTATTTAAGTATTTACAAAGTGCTTTAAATTCAAAAAAAAATGGTAATAACTTGAATACATCAAGCTATTACCATTTTAAATTATACCAATAAATTTATTAATTAAAGTAAATTTTTGAAGCGGCAATTGGTGCTTTAAAAGATTGAATTAAACCTTTTGTAGCTATATCATAAATTAATAAATCACCTTCACTTGCAAAATCTCCAGCATCAACCACAAATAAATTAGCTCCATTAATTGCTAATCCATAAT